>SEDG01000501.1 GCA_004295885.1 Pedobacter sp.
GACATTCCAAAAGTTTCGAGCGAATTCGTAGCCAATATACCAGGCAACTATAATTACAATGTTTCGCTTCGCGGATATCAAAAACTGAGTGATTCGAAAGCTGAGATATATAAAGAATGTTTAAGGTTAAATGGAGTGTCTATCGATTGCTCCCGAATGACATATATCATGAAAAATGTACCTGCTTTTGTGGAAGAGGATTACATGACGGCTGCGAGCAATTTTAAATCGGCCATGTATTTTGAACTTTCTGATGTGCAGTTAACTAATGGTAGCAAACAGAGTTATACCAAAACTTGGAATGATGTAGATTACGAGCTGACTTCTGATAAAAATTTCGGCTCGCAGATGAAAAAAGCATCGGTATTTAAAGATTTAATGCCTGCTATTTTGAAAGGCGAAACAGACAATTTAGCGAAAGCAAATGCTGTTTACAACTACATAAAAAAGCAAATTAAATGGAATAACTATTATGGAAATTATAGTATGGAGAATACTAAAACCATTTTAGAAAACAGGTCTGGTAATGTGGCAGACATTAATTTAACCTTAATTTCAGCTCTTTCTGCTGCTGGATTAGAAACTGAGGCGGTTATATTATCTACTCGTGAAAATGGAATGCCAAATAAGCTTTTCCCTGTTTTAAGCAGTTTTAACTACGTAGTTGCCAAGGTAAACATTGGAGATAAAACTTATCTTTTAGATGCAACCGAACCATTATTGCCTTTTGGATTGCTGCCGATAAGATGTATTAACGACCAAGGAAGGGTAATTAATTTAAAGAAACCCTCTTATTGGATAGATTTAAAAGCTTCTCAAAAAAGCGTAACTACCTATGTTTTAACAGGAAAGTTGAATTCAGATGGAATAATAAAAGGTGTAATCACCACTACTACTATTGGTTATGCCGCTTTTAACAAAAGAAAAGACATAAAAAAATATAATTCAACCGAAGAATTTGTAGAGAAACTTGATGAACGTTTAACTAAAATAAGTTTATCAAACCCAGAAATAAACAATGTTGATAGTGTTGAAAAACCTTTGATGGAAAAATACGAAATTGAATTTTCAGCTCACGATGCTACCGACAAAAATCAATTGTTTATTAACCCATTCTTTATTAACCGAATTACAAAAAATCCGTTTAATTTAAACGATAGAATGTATCCTGTAGATTTGGGAGCGGCTTCTGATGAACGAATTATCATCAACGTAACTTTACCAGAAAAATACGAATTAGTAGAAAAGCCAAAAGATATGGCCATTAGTTTGCCTACAAGTGGAGGAAGATATTTGCTCCAAAGCAGTATAGAAGACAACAAATTATCTGTTAATCAGATACTTCAATTCAATAAAGCAATTTATAATGCAGACGATTATCTCTACTTAAAAGAATTTTACAGTAAAATAATTCAAAATCAAAAAAATGATGTCTTGTTAAAAAAGACGAATTAAATGAAAGCACCTATCCTATTTCTGCTATTAATTTTAGGTTTATCTAGTTTTGCACAAGATAATTACGACGTTGAATTAATTCCATCCGCCTTGCGAAACCGTGCCAATGCAACCGTAAGAAACAAAGAAACAGTTGTTGACATGCGTTCGCCAGATAACGTGATGTATACAGTAAAACAGGCAATTACGGTATTAAACAAGAATGGTGATGAAAATGCTAGATTAGTTTTATTTTACGACAAAAACACAAGCATCAAAAACATCAAAGGCGAAATCTACAACGAAGTTGGTAAAAGTGTAGGTAAATTTTCACAGGGTGATTTTAAGGATGAAAGTGCAGTGCAAGGATTTTCACTTTTTGAAGATAGCAGAATTAAACATTACCTACCATCTGTAAATACCTACCCTTACACCATTGTTTATAATTACGAAATTCGTTTCAAACAGAACTTAATCATCCCTGACTGGATACCAAAACCATCTCATGATGTATCTGTAGAAAAAAGCACCTACACTTTTATATGTAAACCAACTGACCAATTCCGTTTAAAAACACAAAATTTACTAAGCAAAGCTGAAGAAAACATTACTAAAGACCAAAAAATTTTGACGTGGAAAGTAAGCAATCTTCTAGCTGTTAAATCAGAACCGTTTAGTCCGAATGAGGAAACCTACCAAACCAGTGTTAAAATTGCCCCAGAACAATTTAGCTATTTCAATTATAAAGGAAGTTATACCAATTGGCAAGAGTTAGGGAGATGGTCTTATGATAATTTATTAAAAGGTAGAGATAAATTACCAGAGGCAACCATACAGCGAGAAAATAAGTTTAGACCCTACCTATGCAAGTATGAATCAGGGTAATCATATCATTTTATGTTTGCCACTTAAAGGCGATACTACTTGGCTAGAATGTACTAGTCAGAAAATACCGTTTGGCTTTTTAGGGGATTTTACGGATGACAGAAATGTTTTAGCATGTACAGCAGAAGGTGGCAAATTATTACATACCCCAAAACTGCTAACACAAACAAATCTTCAAGTTCGCAATGCGGAATTAACTTTAGATAAGGATGGTAATGTTTCGGGGACTGTTAAAACTACATTCTCTGGCGCTCAATATGACAACCATGAAGAATTTATCGGAAAACCTTTGCTTGAACAGCAGAAGCTACTGAAAGAAGTTTACGATATAGATAACATCAATTTTGAGCAAATTAAATATGCTCAAAAGAAAGAAATTGAACCAGTTATTACAGAAAATCTGAATATCAATATTAGAAATTATGCAACGATAAATAATATCAGATTATTTATGCTGCCTAATGCTTTTAATCTTAAATCTAGCGTGCCTGAACTTAAAGGCAGAACATTACCTGTGTATATTAATCGTGGTTATAGCGATGAAGACACCATTACTTACAACCTTCCCGATAACGTAGTTCCAATAATTATACCCATTGAAAAGAGTTTGAAAAGCGATTTTGGCGATTATACAATAAAAACCTTTTTGGAAGGCAGAAAACTAATTTGTGTAAGAAAATTCACCTTAAACGAGGGAACATTTCCAGCAGAAAGCTATACCGCTTTTACGCAATTTATTAACGAAGTAAGTTCTTCAGATAGGTTAAAGTTGGTGCTTAACTTAAAAAAATAATCCCTAATCCAATACCGATTATCATTAGGAGATACATCAATATTTCTGTTGATGCAAAACGTTTGTATTTAGACCAAAATGAATAATCTTCCTTAGGTTTCGACATATTTCAGTTTTCAGTTCGCTGCTTTCAGTTGCAAACTTAGCTAAAGTTAAGAACATATTATTCTGTCGATTCTTTCTTCCATTTTATGGCACAACCGATAGCTTTTGTATTAGTAATTGCAGGTTTTTTACCTTGTAATAGTAAGTTA
>SEDG01000502.1 GCA_004295885.1 Pedobacter sp.
TTATCTGGCGCTTGTTGTTTGGCTTCTCCCCTGTTTATATTTAACAGCTCGGCAATAGTTTTTATTGCATTTATGTTTTTTTGGGGGATGGTAGTTATCGCCGACTCTCCACTATTTTCAACCTTGGTTGCTCAAAATGCAATTGCCGAATATAAAGGCTCTTCTTTAACCATAGTAAACTGCATTGGCTTTAGCATTACTATCATCAGCATACAGTTAATTGGCGTTTTAAAAACAGAGACAAACCAACAATACATTTACATGTTATTAGCGCTAGGCCCCATTTTAGGGTTATTCGCCCTGCGAAAGAACAATTAATTATCTTCTGTCAAAACTTTTAGCGCAACATCGTCTTTATTCTCCGTTACCAAAGCCTTTAATTTTTGTTTCAGCTCTGCTGTTAAACTTACGTTCGACTGCTGTCCATAAATATTTTTCATTTCATTCGGATCAGTTTTTAAATCATACAATTCCCAAAAATTAGCCGCACCATAAAAACGAATAAGTTTATAGCGGTCGGTTCTTATCCCAAAATGCCTCATCGCACTGTGCTCTCCTGGATATTCATAATAATGATAATAAACAGATTCTCTAAACTTCGCTTTTGGATTTTTCAGTAAATGATCAAATGATTTCCCTTGTATCTCTGCTGGAATAGGAACATTGGTCATCTTTAAAAACGTTGGGGCAAAATCTACATTAGAAATCAATTGCGACATAATAGCTCCAGGTTTAAAAACTCCAGGATAACGCATGATAAATGGCGCATGCATCGATTCTTCGTACATAAAACGTTTATCGAACCAACCATGTTCACCCATATAAAACCCTTGGTCAGAAGTATAAATCACGATTGTATTTTCGGTCAAATTGTTTTTATCTAGATAGTCTAAAACTCTACCAATATTCCGATCTAAAGACAAAGTTGTGCTTAAATAGTCTCGCATGTATCGTTGGAATTTCCACTCCAACAGCTCATTTCCTTTTAGATCTTGCTTCAAAAAATCGGTTTCAATTTGGTCGTAATATGCATTCCAAGCTTTGCGTTGTGTCGCACTCATTCTGGCAGTAAATGCAGTGGCAGAATTAATTTTATCTGAAGTATCGCTTTTCATCTTTAAATCGTACCCTAATTTCATTGTATTTACAATGTTCATATCTTGTTTGCCCGCAGCAATTCTATTCTCATATTGATCATAAAAGTTTTTTGGCAAAGGGAATTTAGTTTGGTCGTATTTCCCTAAATCCTGAATGTCTGGCATCCAAGTTCTATGGGGTGCTTTTTGTCCAATTACTATGCAGAAAGGCCTTTCTTGATCACGCTTATCTAACCAATTCAAAGCAATATCAGTAGTTACGTCTGTGCAATATCCGTTTATCTTACTTGTATCTCCTTTCATGCTAATAAATGAAGGATTGTAATATTGTCCTTGCCCAGGAACGATATTCCAAAAATCAAATCCTTGAGGATAGGTTTTCAAATGCCACTTTCCTACCCACGCAGTTTGAAAACCGGCTTGCTGCATTCGCCTTGGAAACACATCTTGCGAAGCGTTAAACTCATCCATATTATCTCTTAAACCATTCATGTGACTATATTTCCCAGTCAATAACGTTGCTCTACTTGGCGCACATATCGAATTATTTACAAAAGCATTTTTAAAAACCGCACCTTCTTTAGCCAAGCGATCTATGTTTGGTGTAGCGCCCTATTTGGCCCCATAAGCACCAATTGTAGATAGCGCATGGTCATCTGAAATAATGATGATGATGTTTGGAGTCTTTTTTACCTGCCCATAAAGTGATGTGGCAAATAAAGTTAGCACTAGAAAATATATCCCTTTCATTAGGTTCTCTGATTAAAACTAATAAGTTAAATATATTAATTATCAAATATATTAATGAGGGTTACATTAAATTGGCAGCTAACTTTTTAAGGATAAAAATAAAATCCGCCGTATATTGTATTAAATCTGTTTGAACAATGAAAAGAAAAGAATTTCTTCAATCTGGCTTTATTGCTGCTGGGTTATCAGTACTTCCCGAGGCACTTACTGCAAAAGAAATAAGCCCAAAAAAATCTATACGATTTGCTTTTATATCTGACATACATATTAAAGCTGGTGCAGTACCAGAAGCTGGGATGGCAAAAGCCCTAAGACATGTCAATCAATTAAAACCGAAAGTCGATTTTATCATTAATGGTGGAGATTGTATCATGGATGCTTTAGCGGCAACTAAGGAATCTACACAAACCCAATGGG
>SEDG01000059.1 GCA_004295885.1 Pedobacter sp.
ATTGAAGAATTGGAAAAAAGAGCTGGCAAAAGATAAAATGACAAAGGCGCAAAGAAATATCAATATTATTATGATGCTTTTATTTAGCGCCTATGCCATTTATAGTATCATTTATAATAGTGCGAGCATATTTTTTATCATTTACTTATTCTGGTTTGATGAATTGATACGAAATATTTCTTTGCTCATCCAAGTGAAGATGCATCGAGAAGACCTCAGAAATCCCAGGGAGTTTACCAGGCAAAAAGCCATCAACAATATTAAAACGCGGTTTTTCTTTCTTTTTATTTATTCTGTTTTTATTGTACTAGTATTCGGATTGTTCTTCCATTTAGCACAAGACGAAAAAGATGCTTTGGTCAAAAACGTGCAAATTTTTATGTTCCATGATATTGCGTTTAATGTTTGTTTAATGATAGCAATTGTGCGAGAAATCCTTCAAATTAGGTCCACATCATTACATAGGTATGAGGCAATACCAACGTTTAACGCCATGAGTGGGAATTTAATAACCTTACATTTATCTATAATTTTTGGCGCTTTTCTGTGGGCGTTTACTAGCGGCAAATTTGTAAACTTTAGTTTTAGTTTAGGTGCACTTAATAAATATGCCATTATCTTATGCAACGCGATGAATTTTTGCATTTAGACCAAGCCAAACATTTAGCTTGGGGATTTCATTCTGTCCCGCCAGTAATTTCTTGGATTTCTTGGCTCATCCTTCAACTAGGTAATTCCGTTTTCTGGATTAAGTTTTTCCCTGCCTTATTTGGCGCATTGACCATCCTTATAGTTTGGAAAACGATTAAAAGTTTAAAAGGAGGTTTATTCGCTTGCATATTAGCAGCCACAGGTTTGTTGTGCTCAGTTTTATTGAGGATAAATATTCTCTATCAACCCAATTCTTTAGATATTTTATGTTGGACGTTAATTTACTTTACGTTAATTCGTTTCATTCAAACTAATAATTACAAGTGGTTGTACTTTCTAGCCATCAGCTTTGCCATTGGATTTTTAAACAAATACAACATTGTTTTTTGCATTTTGGGATTAGTACCTGCGCTGTTATTAACTAAACACCGAGCGTTATTCTTAAAAGCACAATTTTATTACGCTATACTTTTAGCATTGGCAATGATAAGTCCGAACTTGATTTGGCAATTTCAGAACGATTTTCCTGTATTGAAACACATGAAAGAATTGGCCGATACACAGTTAGTTCATGTAAATAGAATGGATTTTTTAAAAGAACAGGTTTTCTTTTTTATTGGTTCCATCTTCATTCTTATCTCAGCTTTCATTTCTTTCTTCAGCTATGCTCCGTTTAAACCCTATCGTTTTTTAGTTGCTGTTTATATTTTTACGATAGGCTTATTTATCTACTTTAAAGCGAAGGATTACTATGCAATTGGCTTATATCCAATCTTCTTCGCTTTTGGTGCTGTTTATCTAAGTTTGTTATTGGAAAAAGGCTGGAAGTTTTATTTGCGCTATTTGGCTTTTGCGATTATCTTATTTTTCTTTTATGGCTTGCTAAAAACATCAATGCCAATATATACGCCAGAAACCTATGTAAAGAATGCCGAAGAACATAAACCATTTAGTGAGCATACTTGGGAAGATGGCAAAAAACATCCAATTTCTCAAGATTTTGCAGATATGTTAGGTTGGAAAGAGTTAGCAGCTAAAACTGATTCCATCTATAACAGCATCCCTGATAAAAACAGCATTTTTATCCTTTGTGATAATTATGGCCAAACTGGGGCGATAAATTATTACTCTAAAATAAAAGGTTTACAGGCCAACTCATTTACTGATGATTATTTAAACTGGCTAGATTTAGATAAAGAGATAAAAACAGTCATTAGGATTAAGACTTTAGATAATTTAGGTTCTACTAGGGATTTAGCTTTATTTGAAACTGTAAAACAAGTTGGTACTGTAGAAAACAAATATGCGAGGGAAAAGGGAACTCAAATCCTTTTGTTAACTAAGCCAAAAGTTGACCTGGCCAAACTATTAAAGAAAGAAAGAGCCGCAGGAAATTTAGAGTAACTAATTGATATTCATTTCTTAAACCTAAATAAATTTGCAAATCTCAATAATTTTTGTAACTTCATATGGCTTAAAAAAGGAGGTTTATCATGAACGTTATCCAAAAAGTTGAGCATTGGGGCGATGCCCATCACGCAAAATGGTTAGATGTTGTTCGCATCGTATTAGGCTTAATAATTTTTACTAAAGGGATTTCGCTAATTAGCGATACAGGTCCGCAACAAGAACTCTTGTTAAAAAGCAGTGTTTTTGGTTTTTCAGAAATGATGTCTAGTGTTGCTATTCATTTGGTGGCTTTTGCACATTTGGTTGGTGGTATTCTAATCACCATCGGTTTGGTCACTCGGTTTGCAGTAGTCATCCAAATACCGATTTTAATTTGCGCCATACTATTTGTGAATATTTCAAATGGATTTTCAGGTTTGAATTCAGAATTGTGGCTTTCCGTTATAGTTTTATTTCTTTTGGTTTTATTTTGGGTTGTAGGCTCAGGTCCATTCTCTGTAGACCAGCAAATGAGAAAAAGGCGATAGTAAGAACTCGTAACGAATAAACAGCATGTCATTATTCGTTATAGATACAACTAACAATGATTAATCTCGGCTTCTTTTGTGTTGCAAAAGTGTAGTTTACACCTTCTTGTAGAGGATAATTTTTGCTAAAAGGCGATATAACAAAAATGTTGGTGCAAGGGTGAAAAATATAGGAACTATAATAAAAATATAAAGTGAATTGGTATCATCCTTCAAGCAATAGCTAACAACAAAATATAAAATACAGTTCATCAAAAGACCACATATCGCCCCTGCTATTTTATTCTTAAAGCCCCAATAGCCCAAAATAATTGCACTGATTGTACTTACTACATACCACACCTCACTTGAAATACTCCAAATGGGGCCAATAGAACCTAACACCGTAATAGCGGTTGCAGATAGGATTTGTAGGTACTCCTTTTTTTCCTTATCCATCCTCTTGTAAAACGATGTTTTATCTTGGTCCATAATATCGCTTAGGTTTCCTGAGGGCTGTTCCCCAAAATCGCCATTGGTTAAAAAGTTTATATAATTATTTAATTTATTACCTCTAGAAGAGTAACTTGTATTGATGCGTTCAATTTCGTTGATTGAGAGTGTAGTTTTCATGATATTTATGGATTAGATTTCTTTCCAAACAGCCCTTTTAGTTTATTGCCAATCTCTGTAGTGGTTTTTTCTAGCGCCTTCTTTTTTAGGGTATCTACTTTTTCTTGAGCCTTGGCTTGCAACTCGGCTTTCTTTTCAGCAACAATTGCACTTACTGCAGATTTTGCAGTTCCATCTCCAGCACCATATTTCAATTTGATAGTAGGTTTTAAAAATGTTCCGCCTAAAACTGCATTAATTTTCACCGTTTCGCCCATAGATAGATTTGTCCCTGCTTTGCTGTTTAAGCTAGCAATCATCGCATTTGCGGCATTATTTGCACTTGCGCCAAGCATCGCCCTTGGCACATTTAAAGCTAGATTATAATCCATACTTTGGTCTATACCATTAGAACCCGCCACATTCATGACAACTCCCTTTGCCTTAATATCAAAAGGAGATACATTTAAACGACCATTGGCAATCCTGAATTTTGTTAACACATTATTCAATTCTATTTTCTTCATATCAGCGGAGCCCAAAGCTGCTGCTAATTTATTTACAGGCTCAAAACCTTCTACTAATGCCTGAATGATATTTGTTAAACCTTCAGCATTTATCGAAGAATAAATAGGCATCATATTTTGGTCTAAATCTGAGTCGAATTTTAAGTTTGTAGAAAACGTGCCTTTAGTGAACTTAGCAACTGGCGCTAATAACTTGATGGTATTAAAAGCATTAAATGCTTGTTGTATATCCATTTTTTCTATACCAAAATCAATATCTACTTTTGGTTTTTTAGGGTTAACGGTAGCATAAGAACCATTCATTTTTACAGTTCCTGCCAACATATTTAAAGCCATATCTTTAAAATACACGGTTTTGTCTTTTACCAGTAAAGCGCCTTTCGCATTGCTGATGTCATACTTATCGTAATTTACCTTGGCCGCTGTTACGCCCAAATTAAAATCGATATTTGCTGGGACTTCAAAAACTGTCATTTTAGAGTCGGTTGATTTGGTTTCGGCAGTAGCTTTTGGCGGCCCCATTAACTCATTCACATCTATTAAGTTAGATCTTAGATTGAAATTTCCTTTTAACAATTGATTTTTCTTGAAGATGTAACTCAAGTAATTATTAATTGTGCCGTTAGCTGCAAAATCACTTTTACCAACTTTGGCAACCAGATTACTTAGCGTTATATTTTGCGGACTAAAACTCATCTTTGCCGATGGCACGCTAACTGGCATTGGAACATTTTTACCAGTGTAAATAAAGTTACTTGCCTGCATTTGGCCGCTTGCTTTAAACTCTTGATACTGACCTTTATCAATTGAAGATCTACGGCCAGCTGCTTGTACATCTGCGTTTAAAAGACCCGTTAACGTCATGTCCTTCATCGGGAAAATAGCCGTAAGTTGTTTCAAGTCTAAGTTTCCCTTCAAAGCCATGTCAATAAATGGATCTGTGATTGGGTTTTTAACTAACAAACGACCATCAATTGGTGCTGCACCAAATTCTAAATGGAAAGCTGGGACGTTTATTAAAGTATTGTCTAAAACCCCATCAGGATTAGAAATAGTAGATTTAACTTGGATATTATTTATAGCCGATGGCAAAGAAGGATATTTAATCTTACCGTTTTCAATAGCCAGATTGACATTAAAAGCAGGAATGGATTTATCATTATATGTACCCTTCGCAGTTCCATTCATTGCAAATTTTCCTGTGGCTTCTAAAACCTTAAAATTAGCTGAATAGATGGCCGGAACTAAAGAAAGAAAGTTTTTCAAATCGGATTTTTGCGCATCAAATTTAAAATCCATCACCATGTCATTCTCATTTGGCATTGCTAAATAACCAACAGCAGAAAGCAGTAGTTCATTTAGCTTAATTTTATTTTCGCCAAATGTGAATTTCATCTGTTTCATGTCAATATCCAATGGCAGCTCAGCATCTAATTTTACCTTATTTAAATAAGGAATTCCTCCATATTTAATTGTTAGCGTTTCAATATCAGATTGAGTATTTAGAGTGAATATATCTTGAGTAAAATCGCCCTTACCAGTATGGTTTAAATTTTCGGCTTCCATAAAAAAGCCCAGAGAAGCATCATCATAAGTGATTTTACCTTTTTCAATCGTATACTTTTGTAAAGCTGCCTTGAAGGTTTTTTTCACAGTGTCAACTTCGGTTGTTGAGCTGTCTGGTTTCATGATATCCCAATTAACTTTACCACTCTTTAATACTTTGGCATAAATGGTTGGCTCGTCTAAATCAATGGAATTGATTTCATAAGATTTCCCTTTAATTACACTTATTAAGTTCAGGTTTAAAGTTAATTGCTTGATGTTCGCTAAGGTATCTGTCGCAAAACTATCAGTCCCCACAATGGTAATATCGCGTAATTTTATCCCCAAATTGGGGAAAGTGCTAATTAGGCTTACGTCAAATTCCCCGAAATCTACCTTAGCATTTACCTTATCATTAATGGCAGATTTAGCTTTCAGAACAATTTCCTTCTTAAAAAAAAGGGGAATAACAGCAGCTGCAGCTAATAATACAAAAAATGAAATGGCGATCGTGATAGCTATTTTCTTGAGCATAATATTTTTGACGATAATTTTCTACTATGTAAGACAATTAGTGAGCCAAGCAATTAGGCAACATAAATTCACAGGTTGCACGATTTGATATTATTTTTCACAATAAACTTATTACCTTTCGGTTTTACAATCGACCTATGAAAAATCTCATTTTATTTGCCTTAATCTTATCGTTCTTCAGCGCTTCCTCACAAACTCAAACTGCTAATTATTTTAACCTCACACGGGCTAATTTTAATGAGAAAAACGCATATGAAACTACTGCTTTTGTAGAAAAATATTTCAGAATACCAGGAAATACTGGTTTTAATGCAAGTATCCACCATGTGGAAGACATATTAAAAAACGCTGGTTTCGTTGAACAAAAAAACAATGAGTTTGAGGCTCCAATGACCTATCGCATTGAAAAACGTCCAATGAATAGAAATACTTGGGAACCAGTAAATGCAAATGTAACTATAGTTGGCGAGTCGTTGCCGCTGATTGCATTTCAAACCAATCGCAACATGATTCCAATTAACTGTCCATCAACACCTGTTGAAGGAATTACTGCAGAAGTGATTTTTGTAGGTAAAGGCGCTGCTGCAGATTTGGAAGGGAAAGATTTGAAAGGAAAAATCGTTTTTGCGGATGCTGCTGCAGGAAGGTTAATCTCTATAGCTACAAAAGCTGGTGCAGTTGGCGTTATGGGTTATTCTGTTCCAAAATATAATCAACCAGAAAAGTACCAAACTTCTATTTCATTTGGAAGTATGCCAGCGAACGCGACAATCTGGTCGTTGTTTTTATCTTATGGGGTGAAAGAAAAATTAAAAGCTGCTTGTTTAAAAGGAAAAGTAGAATTAAAAGTTAACATCGAAACTAAGATTTATCAAGCTGAAGAATTAACCATTGTTGCAAACGTAAAAGGAAGCGTGAAACCTGATGAGCGTTTTGTTTATAGCGCTCACGTACAAGAACCAGGAGCGAATGACAATGCAACTGGCGTTGGTACTTTGGCAGAAATGGCAAGGGTAACTGCTACATTAATTAAATCTGGCAAATTAAAACCTCAACGCACTTTAACATTTCTATGGGGTGATGAAATTGTATCTACCAGACGATATATTACTGAAGACACCGCAAGAGCAAAAGGAATTTTATGGGGGATGAGTTTAGATATGGTTGGCGAAAACACCGAAAAAACAGGCGGCACCTTCTTATTGGAGAAAATGCCAGACCCTTCTGCAATTTGGACTCGTGGAACAGACAAACACAGTGAATGGGGTGCTGGCGATGTAAAAGAAAAAGACCTTTTCCCTCATTATTACAATGATTTCATTTTTGACATCTGCAAAACGCAGGGCAAGTTTGCTAATTGGGAAGTTAATTACAACCCTTTTGAAGGAGGAAGTGACCATACTCCTTTTTTACAGAATAAAATTCCTGGTTTATTAATGTGGCATTTTACAGATGTTTTTTACCACACTGATAACGATAGAATTGATGCAGTTTCTGCTAAAACAATGAAAAATGTGGGAGTTTCTGCATTAACGGCGGCTTATACTTTAGTAACTGCTGATGAAAATACGGCGTCTGCTACCGTTGCTCAAGTTAAAAATGATGCCTTAGTTCGCTTAAAGACAGAGTTTGAATTAAGTAAAAAGGCTATCGCCGAAGGAAAATCTGCTAATGATGAAAAACATATTGTTGAAGTTTGGGGTAAATATTATACCGATGCATTGGCAACAATCGGAACAATGGCTGTAGCCCCAAAAACCACTAGAATAGGTTCTACAATTAAAGTTGCAGTTTTGGCTATCGAAAAACAGACTCAAGCATATTTACATGAGTTAAAGTAGTCTGGATTAGAATTTTTGGATGTGATGCCTTTAGGATTACCTAAGTTATCGTCTTTGCAAGGCTCAGTTTTCACAGGCAGAAGCAATCTCATTTCAGCTTTTTTTAATAATCGAAATGACGTTTTACTAACCAATTTGCTTGACCAATTTCTTATCTTAGCTTAAATCTAAAAGCTTATGAATTTTCACACACGTAAATGGATAAAACCCGAAGACTTAAATCCTAACGGCGGATTATTTGGTGGCAGCTTGCTTAAATGGATTGATGAAGAAGCTGCAATTTATGCAATTGTGCAATTAGAAAACCCGAAGGTGGTAACCAAGTACATGTCTGAGATTAACTTTGTAAGTTCTGGTAAACTTGGGGATATTATTGAGTTGGGAATGACGGCCACATCATTCGGTACAACTTCCATCACTATGTGTTGCGAGGTAAGAAATAAAATTACCCGTAAGAGCATTTTAACAATTGATAAAATTGTTTTTGTAAACATTAACGATTACGGCGAACCAACACCACACGGCAAAACTAAAATAAAATATATTGAGGAGCAGTTTGATGATATGGGTTAGATAGTTTGAGTTGGGAGTTAAGCGTTCACAACAACTAATGAACAAGTGAACCAATGAACTAGTTCGCTTTCAGACGTTCCTCCAAGGTTTCCGCATCTAAATCAAAGGCATTAATTACAATTTGTGCTTTATTATAAAATGGATTTCTATCTGCCAACTTCATTTCAATAAAAGCCAACAACTTCTCATCATCCATTCCTTTTAACAAAGGTCTCTTTTCTCTGTTGTGTAAACGAGAAACTAATTGCGGAGGGGTCATTTGCAGATATACAGTCTTTCCATTTTCGTTCATCCATTCCATGTTATCAAAAAAGCAAGGCAAACCTCCGCCAGTTGCCACAACACAAGTTGCTGGGTATGGATAAGTTTTTAAAGTTTTACTTTCCAGTTCTCTAAAAGAATCTTCGCCATACGCCTCAAAATATTCGGCAATGGTTTTTCCTTCTTGTGCTACAATTACAGCATCTAAATCAATAACTGGGCATCCTAATCTAGTAGCTAGCTGTTTTGCCTTGGTACTTTTGCCGCAGCCCATAAATCCGATAAGGAAGACTTTCATTTGTATTGTTTAATTGATTAACTGTTTAAACTGGTTAATTGCAATTCGATTAACCGTTTAAACAATTTATACGGTTAACCTCTATGCTAACTCAGCTTCACCCTCGGGTCTACCCAAGCATATAATAAATCCACTAATATATTCACTACTACAAACACAAAAGCGATGAATAAGATAGAACCCATTACTACTGGAAAATCTGACATCTCTAACGCTGTAACTGTTGTTCTGCCTAATCCATTATACCCAAAAATATACTCTACAAAGAAAGAACCTGCCAATAAGGAAGCGAACCAACCAGAAATTGCCGTGATGACAGGATTTAAGGCGTTTCTCAAAGCGTGTTTGTAAATTATCGCATAACGGCCTAATCCCTTTGCTCTAGCTGTTCGGATATAATCTTGAGCCAGCACATCTAACATCGCACTGCGGGTTAACTGAACTATAATTGCTAATGGTCTTAATCCCAAAGTAATCATTGGAAGCCATAGATTTTTCCAAGTTATAATTTGACCTTTAAATGGGTCGTAGCTATATAAACTGCCGCTCATGTTTAAGCCAGTGTAATCGGCCAACAGAAAGCCAAACAACCAAGCGATAATAATTCCTGCAAAAAAAGAGGGAGCAGAAATACCTAAAATTGCAAATGCATTAGCTGAGTTATCAATCCAAGTCCCTTGATTTACTGCAGAAACCACACCTAATAAAACGCCAATTAGGGTGGCGAAAATCATCGCAGTAAGCGCTAGTACAAATGTATTAGGCACAGTTTCTGAAAGGATAGTAGTTACATCTCTTTTGGTTTGATACGACCTTCTCAAATAAGGAACTTTAATGACGATAGCATCTTTTCCTACTTTAAAAAGTTTTTGGTAATGATATTTCTCCTGATTTTCTGCTGTAAACGGATGAATACTTATTGGAGATAAATCATTGATATAGAGAAAAAACTGCACAGGCTTGCTTCGGTCTAACCCAAACTCTTTCCTTACCGCATCTAAAGATTGCACATCAGAACGTTGACCCATTGTCATTCTTGCTGGGTCGCCAGGTAAAATATTAAATAGCACAAACACCACTAAAATTACCCCTCCCATTACTGCGAAGCCATAAAGTAATTTTCTTAATGCGTATGCTCCCATTATTTACTGAAATATTTTTCTGATAACTTATCAAATGAGGGTAAAGTACGGAAATGCCATTTATTAACGATCACCCCATTCTTTAACAATAAAACACCTGGATTTGCTCTTACCATACTTTTAAGCGGAACCGCATCCGCATAAAATACTTCAGCAAAAAGCTTGTTCTTTTTACTAAAAGCATCAGCATCTTGTGCAGAGTTGGATGTCAACAAAACCGTTCTGATATTAAATTGGTCAGTCGCATTTAAAGCTAAAGCATTAATTTCTTGAACCGCCTTTTCATTGGCACCCTTTAAATTATAAGCTACAACAACTAAATTATAATAAGGGTTTTCTACAATTTCCTTGGTATAATCTGTTCCCGATGCATCAGTAACTAACAAATCTTTAATTTTAAGATCGTAGCCTTTTTTAATCAATTTTCTTTCTGGTGTACCCACAACTTCCCAGCTTTCATCCTTCCAAATTTCTTGAGCCATGTAATCTTTATCGCTCATTGTTTTGGTTTCGTTAGTTTTCTTGTTTTTAAGCTGGTACATAATTAAGTACTCATCTTGTGCCGCACCTGGCGGAAGTTTCATCGATTCAGGAATGCTCGACCCAACTTTATAAGGTAGAAAATCTATGATCGGGAGAAAGTTGTAAGTAAAAACTCCAAATAATAACGAAGCTGCAAAAACTCCTATAGCTAATCCTTTTTGCAGTTTCGCATTGGTCGTTATTGGATT
>SEDG01000503.1 GCA_004295885.1 Pedobacter sp.
ATTGCAAAATTAGAATAGTTGCTATTAATTTTTCTGTTGGGAGATGTAATTCCTTTTCTCCAAATATGGTTGCCACTAACATTACGGTCTGCACACCCATAGAATAAAAGAAAAAAGCATATAAAAAACGCTTTAGGTAAGCCATTTTTTTAACCTGGAGCCACACCTTGTTTAATTCGTTAAATCCATTTGTAAAAACATTTTTTTCTGCTTTGAAGTTTGCACTGCCTTTAGGCAAGTTTCTGAAAGGAATTTGCGCAAAAAACATCCACCAGATGCCAACCATGAAAAATGACAACCTAGCTGGAATTGAGCTATCAGTTATGCCAAACCAATCTGGTTTAAAGACAAACACAAAACATATAATTTGCAAAATGATACTACCGATATATCCATAAGTAAAACCTTTGGCACTTACTTTATCTTGTTGGTCGACAGTTGCAATTTCTGGCAAATAAGAATTATAAAACACTAAACTTCCCCAAAAACCTATCGCGGCAATAACACATAAAATAACGCCCAACTCCAAAGTTTCTATCTTGAAAAAAAACAAACCGCAACAAGCTAATGAACCTAAATAGGTAAACATCTGCATGAAAACCTTCTTGTTACCTCTTGTATCTGCAATGGATGAAAGTATGGGAGACAAAATTGCTATCACCAAAAAAGCAAACGCCATGGCATAACTGTAAAGCGCAGAGTTAACGAACTTTCTTCCAAAAAAAGTTACATAGTCAATGGTTTCAGGATTTTTGTCTGACGTAATAATGGTATAATAAGCTGGAAATATAGTTGAAGTGATAACTAGGTTATAAGCTGAGTTAGCCCAATCGAAATAAGCCCAAGAGCGGATTGTCTTTTTGTCGTTTTTTGCTTGCATAATTTTAGATTAACTAAAAGTAAATAAAAAAATCGCTTAGTTGTTAAATGTGGAGTTGTTTAGTTGCTTGGAACTTTCACTCACATCTCAAATCTCATGTCTAACCTCTCCTTACAAATAATACCTTTTCCCGTCAGTCTTAATCTTTCCAGCATCCAGTAATTCCCTAATTCGTTCAATTTTTTCATTGTCAGTGCCTGCTTCTAAACTTTCAATTAAATTATCCAAACTGTAATGCTGGCTTTGCAATAGCGTGGCAATTTCAAATTCTATCTTATCTTTCAATTGAGCTGCTTCCTCTAACTTTCTTTCGGCAAGGCAGATATCGCAAAAGCCACATTTTTCGGCATTAGTTTCTCCAAAATAATGCAGCAATTGTTTGCTTCTGCAAAATTGCGTAGATGCATAACTTAGAACTGCACTTACTTGGTCTTTTTGAATTTGCTGGCGAAGCTTGATATATTTCACATCGATATCTAAATGAGCTTGGTCTCTTCTGGGCAAAATAAATTGCAATTGTGGTTGGTCGGTTTGTGGCAGATAAGACAGGATTTGAAATTGCTGCAAACGATTTAAAATTTCAATTACGTCTTTAAAGGAAAGTTTTAAACGATTGGATAGATCTGATTCTTTAATCTTAACATAACCATCAAAAGCACCACCATAACTACGCTGAATGGTTTTAATGATTGGGTCGTAGGCAGAATTTTCTATTTGGAAACGATATACATCCTCATGGCTTGCCGTAAACATAATTCTAGATTGCAAAAAGATATTTTCAGACAAGGCAATATAACCATCGTGTTCTAAAAATTTCAAGGCAGCCAAAGTTTTAATAACCCCTAGACTAAATTTCTTACAAAAATCAGCAATATCAAACTCAAAACTTAAGCCCTCTCCAGCGCCAAAGGCCAATTGGAAATAACTTCCTAAATAGTGATACGTTTTTTTAATCTCATCTACGGTTGGATAGCTGTCTGTATATTTTGCATTCAGTATCAACTGGTCTGATTTATTAGCTAACAGTACTGCAAAGGCTCGATTTTCATCACGTCCTGCCCTACCAGCTTCTTGATAATAAGCCTCTAAACTATCTGGTAAGTCTAAATGAATTACAAAACGAACATTTGGTTTATCAATTCCCATCCCAAAAGCATTGGTGGCAACCATGATTCTAATTACATCCTTTTTCCAATCTTCTTGCTTTTTAAAACGTAAATCCTTTTCTATCCCAGCGTGATAAAAATCTGCAGCGATCCCATTTCGTTGTAAAAAATGAGCTACCTCGGCTGTTTCCCTCCTATTTCTTACATAAACTAAGCCGCATCCTTTTAAATTTTTAGCTATTTCGATTAGCTTTTTATGTTTATCTTCTAA
>SEDG01000060.1 GCA_004295885.1 Pedobacter sp.
ACCACACACTTCCTGCAGCTACCCTCAAATCACTTAACTTTTTGGATTTTGCGATTCATCCTCACCTCGACTATCATTTGTTTCCAGACAACTCGCTAGAAAACCTAGAAAAACTGGCAGCCACCCTTGCCGTGCCCTCCTACCTCATTGATGACCAGACGGCAATTATGGTCCAGGACCGAGATATAAAGGTCGTTTCAGAGGGAAACTGGAAAATGATTAATATATGAACTAATAAAGCAGTATTTAACCTTCCTGCACTTAAGATATTCCCCCGCCATAAACCAACGCCCCTTTATGGTGTAAGCGCCTCGCTTGTGCCTAAATTTAAAATCAAAATACAAGAATTAAGCTAAATACGTAAATTGAAAATTTAGCATACAGTTCAATTACAGGCGAGGCGCTTGACTAGATTGAGGAAGATACAGCGATGGATTTAACATCAGCGAAAAGGATACTACTCTATTGCAGGAGTTGATTTGGGGATTTGTGAGACTGGCAATGGAATTTTGTGAGTGTAAGATGAGGATATTTAGATTATAGGGTTTTGCCATATCTTTATTAAATTCATATAAAAATCACAAAAAAGACTTAGAAAGCCAACATTCCCAATAAAATATCGTCTCGCATCCTTCAAGCTTTTCAAACTATTATCATGATCATAAGCAGATAGCTTTGGCAGATGTTGCTGATTTTTTGAAACCACTAAAATACTGATTAATAACCAGTAATAGGAGGTGCTAATTCTTAAACTAGAATTGATTGGCTAATGGCAATCACCTCTCTACTTGATCTTGAGAATTAATATTATATTTGATACACTATCAAATAACGTTAATCTCCTATGCCGAACCAAATAGATGAAAGCTTTGAAAATTTTCAAAGCTTAGAAACAATTATTGCTAGTTATGCGAAAGCAGAACTGTCTGAATCAGACACAAGAAGTAAATTGTTAGACTTTTTAATAATTTCCATACTAGGATGGAAGGAGGAAGATATTCTGAGAGAAGGATATGTTTCAGTAGGTTATTTTGATTATGAAATAAGAACTTCAGGATTTACCTTTATAGTAGAAGCAAAAAAGCAATTAGTTGCCTTTTCATTGCCTGCAAAAGGTAATCAAGTAAAACTTAAAACCATTTATACTTCTAACAAAGAAGTTATTGACCAGATAAGAGGTTATATTTTTGAAAGAGGCCTTCAATATGGGATAATCACAAATGGCACACAGTTCATTATTGCTAATTTTGTTTCTCATACAGGAAATGACTGGAAAGATAACATGTGTGTATATTATAAAAGCATTACCGACGTCAAAGAGAACTTTGTTGCTTTTTATAATCTTCTATCAAAAGATTCAATTAATAAAAATGGTAGAATAAAGATTAATATTGAACAGTTAGAGGTAAAAGTATATTAAGGGATAAAATATTAGCTCACCAAGGAGAAAAACTGAATAGAAATAAAATCAGTCATGAATTAATTCCAATTCTAAGTAGATTTTTCGAGGAAATATTCAAAATGGATTCATACGATAAGCAAATATTACAATATTGTTATGTAGAAAATGAAGACATAAAGAAGTATAGTGCGGAGCTAACAAGTATCTTTATTGATCAACCACCTAAATTCGATGAACGTATTTCTCCTGTCCAAAATACGCAGAATACACACAAACAAATTAAAGCTACCTTATTTAGAGAGGAATATACTCCAGACCCGGTTATTTTAATTGGCACAGCTGGGGCTGGAAAGACGTCATTTATTAGGAATTTTGTGGAAAATGGCATTTCAGATAAGGAACATAAAAAGCGTCCAATAATTTATATTGATTTTATAAAATTTACAAGGCAAAATGTATATGATACAAATTTTGTATATAACTATATATTTGAAGAAGTCAAAAATGTTTGTTCAGACTTAAAACTTCATAAATTAAATGTTCTCAAGGTAATTTATTCTGTTGAAATAAAGGAGAGAAAAGAGAACATTTGGGCTCATTTAGTCGCAAAAGGGGATGTTGATAAGCTAGAAGATCTGATTGCGAAATATCTAGAACAGGAAATCACGAAACCTATAAGACATTTGGAAAAAGTGTCTAACTACCTAACTAAACAATGTGGCAGAAAATTATGCTTGATCTTTGATAATGCCGATCAACTAAAAGAAGAAGAACAAAGAGAGATTTTTCTACTTGCCCATAGCATAACTCGGAATTTAAACTGTATTGTTATTACATCTCTAAGAGAGGGTTATTTTTACAGATGGAAAGATAAGTCGCCATTTAATGCGTATCATTCAACCGTTTACCATATTACTGCGCCACCTTATAGAGAAGTTTTAGAGCGAAGAATTGATTATATTTTAAATAATTTTGAATTTGAAAAAGTTGGAATAACAGTAGGTAATAAATCAGTTGACTTTGAAAAGGGAAGTCTAAGGACATTGTTTGAAAACATAAGAAAAGCCCTATTTGAAGAGCATAATTCTGAAATATTAAGTTTTCTTGAAGAAACATCTTATCCTAATATTCGGGATGGCTTGGAGAAGTTTCAAACTTTCTTACTTTCAGGACATACCCATGTCACAGAATATATGTCTTTCGAATATGGAAAAGGTAATAGAAGAGGAATTCCATTTTGGGAATTTATTAAGTCTGTAGCATTGGACTCAAATTACTATTTCAACTCAAAGGATAGTAAAATAGTCAATTTGTTTTTACCCTCAAGCTTGAATACAAATCACTTTACTAAAATAAGATTGTTGTTATACCTTAGAAATGATGTTCAAAATAGTGGCAAAGACTTGGTGTTTTTTCCTGTAAGCAAAATTGTTGATGATTTCGTGAAAATTGGTTACACAAGAGACATAGTCGTAGAGGAGTTAAATGAGCTGCACTTACGAAATTTGATTATAACATCTGATTATTCCTCTGATATAGAGGATGAAATATTAATAAATGAATCTTCAAAGATTACCATCAGTACTATAGGCAATTATTACGCAGTTTCCTTGATTAAGCAATCTTCGTATTTAGAGCTTTGTGTCGCTGACACACCTATATATAATGAACACACCTTTGAACGTATCTCCTATATTTACCCTGAGTCAGATAAGAATGGTATAAGAGATTTATCACGCAGAATAGAAACTGTAAAAGAGTTTATTCAGTATTTATCGACTATGGAGGGGATTGATCTCAAAAGAGCAATTGAAGATACTGAAAACGCTGGTCTATCATTTAAGATAATCGAATATATCAGTAAAGGAACTGAGCGACAATTCACTAGTATCGAGAAGTTTTTGGGTTCCATTCATTGATGCACAATATCATGAAATTTCTGGGCCCAATTTTTTTAACTATCTATAAATAAATTTTATGATGGAAGATATAATGATTATAAAAATGATTGTTAATTAAATTTCGCGAAGCTGTGTGAACTGCTGTATTTTATATTATAACCAATTTAAACATGAAGTATCAGATACTACTGTAAAAACAGTTCTAATTGAAACTATCTTTCATAACTCCAATGAAAACTAACCTGAGCAAATATCTTAATAATGACCTTGTAAAGTATCTTTTTTTACCCATTTGCGGACTCTTAATATATTGTATTACAAACATCTACACTCATACAATATCTATTAAAAAATTATATGAAGATCGCATAATCGAATTAGATAGTACTAACAATCTTTTGGAAAGCTTAATATCTCTTGAGCAAACATCATCTGAAATTTTAAAAAGAGCCGGAAATAGAAATTTAATCGAGTTAAAAATGTTCTCCTTCCTGAGTAAAAAAGAAATTAATATTGATAGTTTAAACGGAATACCTATTTGGTCATCGAAATTTAAGCTACAAATCGCAGAAGACCAAGGAAGGATAAATAAGTATTCAACATTAAAAATAGATTTTGCCAATCAAAATACCTATCATGTGTTTAGTGATTTTTTAGATTTAGAACTTCAATTCATCGAACAGCTCGACAAATACTATCAATTTAAAAAAAAGAATAAGAATGCATATGACGAACCTATATTTAAACAAACTGAAAGTACAAGTATGTCTGTATATAGCAAATTAAATGAAATTGGAAATCGCCTCTCTCCCGACGACATCCTTAAACTTAGGGTGAACCAACAAAGACAATCAGATTTTCAAGACAAGGAATTTACTTCTAAAGTACAAGAGAAAGAATTTTTAAGAAATTTATTAATGATCGGAACATTGTTCTCTGCTCTGTTAGTGATAATATTAATTTGTATTTCTATTAAATACAAATTATTTGGCGTAAAAAGATAAATATAATTATTGTTGAATCTTCAGAATTGCTGGAGCGATTTATCTCTTTTAGAGAAAGTCTTAAGTACATCTTGCCTATAAAATTCAAATATCTAAACAATAAATCTTTATCAATCAACGAGCAATAAGGTCTTAAAGGTAAATGCTTTTAGGTTAGAGGCCTCTCGTCGCTATGCTCCGTCGAGGTGAAAGTTAACGAGCCAATAGAGCTATAGAAGCAAAAAGCCAATATCTCTATTGGCTTTTCTTTTTATTTGGCAATCCAACTTCGACTTCGCTCAGGAAGACATACTAATATTTGTACTCGAGACCAATCTCATTTCGCACCAAATTCTCAAATATTTGCGGAAAATAGCCAACTTACCCCATTTTGAAGACAAACCAAAGGTACTCAGTTCGAACCAAATTGAGGCGATTGATATAGAATTTGAAACATGTTAAAGACATTATCGCGATGGATAATTTACTTGTAAAAACCTATTCTAGCATTAATATCCCAGATATTATCAAATGCTTTATTAATAGGTGGCACAAATGTCGGTAAATAAAATGATTTAGCTAGATTATAATTGGCTCTGTAATTACTCCAACAATGTACTTTTCCTTATCCTTGACACGGAAATCAATGATGGTTTCTATATCGATCACGACAGAAGTTTTGATCATAGTAATGGCATCCTCGTCCGACAGCAAAGCTTCTTCTCCTTCAACTTTTTTCCATTTTGCAGGTTCACTATTTAATTTTTTATGGGCAAGTTCATCGGAAATCTCCTTTACCTTGACAGACAAAATTCCTTCCGCCCAATTTTCATCGGTTTTATAAAGCATTTCAAATGCGTTTGCAAAATCACATACCACAAAACTATCCTTCAATGAAAAAGCATAAGAGGTAACAAGTGGTATGCCTTCGAAGGTGCCAATAATGAAAAATTGGGTGCCGAAAGTATCGATATCACCGTCATACACCTGTCCATAAGATTTAGAGCTAAGAAATTTATCATCCTTATAGATCTGTTCTGGTTCGAGAAAAATAACCGTTGCCACGGTATTTTTGTCCCTCAACTTTTTGAGTGCTATGACCAATCCATCTAAAATTGTAGCTGCCTCCACGGTATCTGGATTATTCCCAAAAACTACGTTGACAAATAGGGCGTCCTCATTTCGTCCTACGTCGCTCCCAATCTGATCCATTCCAAAAATGCGCTCATGGTTAGGCCCATCAATAAACATCATTTTTGCCTTGGACATGAAGATATTTGGGCCCACCCTTTTGAGCAAAATTTCCTCTGCACTAACATCTCTACGGTTGCCAAAATATTCAAAGATGCGCCTTATCCTAGCTTCGCGTTTCCAAAAGCTCAACATCGATTGGGTAAACGAGGCAACCCTTTCGTAATCAATAGGAGTATTGGCAATTATTCTTTCACGTTCACCGATCGAAATACGCTTTGCTCTGGCTACCGAAAGCAGCAAACTATCCGCCCTCTCGTTAAACTCTTCAATATTTTCAACCTTGAGCACTAGCATCCATTTTTCTAAATTGGCAGCAATATGTTGCCTGATCTGTCTTAGCGAATCATATAAGTACTCTACGTTCTGTAAGAGGTTTGGATCGACCTGGTCCACATTGAAAAAGGCGTTGGCGTTTCTTATACGATCAATAAAAAAACCTTTCGTCATCCAGTTGCTGGGCATTGGTGGATAGTAAGCCTTTCCTTCCTTATGGTTTTCAAAATCCCATCTTTCCCATCCAAAATAGTTCCTCATATTTGCGACCCTGAACCATAGCACATCGTTTATTTCATTTGGCGGAGAATACCGATCAACCCTTATTTCTTCCAAAAGTTCATTTAGATGTTGCGAGGGTATTACATTGTTCTCAAAGAGCAAAATTAACCAGTATTTGATGCCAGAGGTTATCTGCCTACGATATTTAGCAAATTCACCAGCTATGTGCATCCTATCCCTGATGTGCTTAATCGCCTCATCATTTGCACCATTATCATTATCCCTTCTCAGCCGGGTCAGTTCATATTCTTCATCAAAGTTGAGGTCAAATGCCCCTTCGTACAGATTTGAAAAATGCCCTACAGCAATAGAAAAGATTTTCCAGTCAGCATGTCTGGTCAATTGGTAAAGAAAATCGTTGAAGCTATTAAATGCTTCGTAATAGAATTCATTGATAACCATTCTTTCAGCGTCGGAACCGACAGCCTTTCCACGATATCCAATCTCATAGATAACTTCTTTCAGATGCAAGGAAAGCTGCTCAGAAATCAGATCGACCTGGATATTATATTTTTTGTCCTTATTGGCCAAATAAAAGATGTGGTAATAAAAACGATTTGGAAAGCCGACATATTCTTGAAAGTATTGGAGCTTTCTAAAGTTAATCGACTCCCGAAGCGCAGTCCTAATAAAACTTAGAAAGGCATAAACGGTCTCGTTCTGATTGCTTTCTATGGCTTTTTCCACCGAATTGAATACTGAAGCGGAAAGGCCTGACGTGATCTCTCGGTTAATCATTTTTTGTCGTGTTTCATTTGGAATAAATACAGTTCTGCATACATTGTCAAGATTTCTTCGACCTTGCTAGCTTTGCCTTCAGTACTATATTCGTACAATTTGTTTTCAAAGTAGTTTTTATACTCGGTATCATAGCTCTGTTGCGAGCCTTCGGGTTTAGTGATAAAGAAACTTGAAATCGGGCTATTTTTTCTTGCATCCTTTATTTCGTAGGAGATATATTCGTAGGGAAGCTCAATCAGCATATTGATACCAATTTTACCATGGTAAAATCGCCTGCCTTCAAATTTATCATTGCTCAGTTGGATGTTGAGGTTTGCCATATCCACATCGTAGACAGTTCTCCGGACTTTTTCCTCCCGCTTGGCTGTCCCCTCTACCATTGTAAACATTTTGGCATTTCTCATCAGCGAAAGTGCACTCAACTCCTCAACATTATGTTTTTTCATAAGTTCTATAAAAGTTGCATGGCTATACTTTTCCATAAGGTGAATGAGAAGGTTTTTCCTTGCCTCTTCGAACCATTGACGTTTCAAAATCTCCTGTATTTTGGATGGATTGGCAAAGTGTATAATCCTTCGGAAAAGATAGCCGATTGCAAATAGAATCGTCAGGGAAAGATAGGTGCCAGCTAAAACGGCCTGACCGTAAATATCTGCATCCTTTATTGTATCACGCAATGTCGAAGTTACTATCAAGCAGAAAATCACGCTCAAGGTATAATATAGGATCAGGTACAATCTGGACCTGATAAAAACAAGTTTGTAGGTTTGTGAGTCCTTTACGGCGAGATTACTCAATAGCAGCCCTATAACAGCCATTGTCATGCTTACAATCGTAGCAACGTTTGAAATTCGTTGGTCAATGATAATTGAGGTTGTTTTATCACTGAGGGAGATGAAAGACAGCAATCCGATATTGGCAAATGTAAGAATCAAAAAGAGAGCAACAACAATCCCGAATATCATCCACCAATTGTTTCTTTTCGAAAGATAATTCATTACTATTGCGAAGCGGTCACTAAATGATGGTTGAAGATCTTTGTGTTCAGAGTCGATCTTTTGCTTGATCGTTTCCCTTAAAGAAGTATCGAATGAGAGCATATTACTAATATATGAATTATAGCCTAAAAAGACAACATTAAGGATACACTTGTATCGTTAACGATTAATTAAAACCCAGACGCCCTTCTCGGGCGCAAGCGAGACGCTTGCGCTAGCATATACTTGGACCGGAAGGAGGCAGCTTAAGAGCCAATAAAACTATAAAATCAAAAAAGCCAATATTGCTAGTGGCTTTTCTTTATTTCCCAATCCCCTATTCGCATCAATTAGAAAGCAAATCCTGGGATGTCACGCAAATCCATATGTTACCTTCTTAAAGGACAGAAATAATATATATTTTTGAAGGATATCATTAGGCACTGAAAACCTCTAAAAATGTTTAAAAAACTGTCTCTGCTTCTAGTTGCGCTAACTGCTTTGGTTTGGCTCAATCCGGTTTCGGCTCAACATACGGCCTATACCATCATTGCCAATCCGGGAGAAAATGCATCAAAGAAGATTCGCCTCAACTGGCATACAAAGCTTGGCAGTGGCGATTCACAAATTACCTATACGAAGAAATCAGACAAGAACTGGAAGAAAGCCATCAGGGCGCTAGCTGAACAAGAGCTGTGCACCGTGTTTGATACCATTTATTCGAAAAAGCCGAATGGTGAAAATTTCCACGAAGATGCCCGCTTCATGCGTAATACCATTGCCCTGAGAGGACTGGAAGAGGATACGGAATATCAGTACAAAGTTTCTTCCGAAAAAAACGCTACGGGTAGTGCCTATCCTAATGAAAATAGCGAAATTCATTATTTCAAAACAGCTCCAAGAGCTAACAAATGGAACATGGGCATCATTTCGGATATGCACGTTTACGCTCCCCTACCCAACAGACAAAAAGTTGCGATGGAAATGATTCGGCAATTGGAAAAACAGCATAAAAAGCCTTTCGACATGATGCTCCACGTTGGAGACATGTCTGCCTGGGGTGATAGTTACTCCTTTTGGCCTACATTGTATGCAGATTCTACTTTCAGTAAATATGTTTGGGCGGGAGTTAATGGAAACCATGATAACATGACCCGGCTAAATGGACAAAGCAACCAATTTTTTCGGAACGTGAACAATAATCCAATCAATGGTTACGCTGGACAAATTGGAGTGTCTTATCATTTCATGTATGGCGATGCACTATTTGTGATGCTTAACAACGAGGCCATGAAAAGCGATGAAGAGCTGGCAAAGGCGCAGGATTGGACAAGGAAGGTGATCAAGAACAATCCGGCAAAATACATCATTGTCATGGAGCATTATCAATGGTTCATGGGAAACGACGGCAAGAGTTCGCAATATAACCGTTGGAAAGCCTTATTCGACGAATGCGGTGTAGACCTAGCCATTAGCGGAAATAACCATATTTACGTTAGCACCAACGCCTTATATGCCGACCAAGAAACGGATGGTACTAAGGGAACGGTGTATATACAAACCCTTTCATCTGACAATGAGAGAGGCCGAGCCCTTGAAGAACAGCTCTACAACAAAGATTTGATCAAGTTTCGTTGGTCTGAAGGAAGCAAAACCGTGGGAGCCTTAATCATGAACGCCAACAAAAAGCGCTTAATGCTGACACTTTACGATCGCAATGGCAACGCGATAGATCAAGTATTGGTCAAAGCAAAAGCAACGAAATTAAGGTAAAGTAGAGAAAGCCGCCATAGAATTATGCTTGGCTATAGACTGTAATATATGAGGGGACCTTGTAAAGAGCCTTAAAAGCAACAAGAAAAGATGTGTCCAGACAATAGGAAGAAGTCGGGAAAGGTATGCTCCGTCGAGTTGACGGTAAACGAGCCAAGAAAACCATAGAACAAAAAAGCCAATATTGCTATTGGCTTTTCTTTTTATTTAACGGAACTGAGCCAGTACTGCCATACTTACCAGCAGGATTTCCCCAGCATTGGTAAGTTATTTTTTCAAAACTACTATCTTTCTAATCAGTGCATCATTTGTGCCATCAGTAATAGAAACAGCATTGCCATTTTTCCAATAGGTGGCTTTTGACCCGTTACCTGTTTCGCTATAACCAGCCACATAGATATCTTGATCTAAAATTGCAACACTTAGGGCAAATGCTCCATTGGTATTATTGGCTAGCGTAACGGCATTTCCATTTTTCCAGTATTTAGCGGAAATGGATTGACTATTAGCAGCTGGTCCAGATCCGGCTATGTAAACATCACTCCCGGAAACGGCGATGGCGTAACCTCTTGCATCCTGAGTACCGTCGACAATGGTTAGTGGTGTACCAAAGTTTTTTGAATAGCTGGTTTGGAGTTTGCCGTAAAGGTTATAGGTTGCAGACCACGACATATAAATATCATTACCTGAAACGGTAATTGCCTG
>SEDG01000504.1 GCA_004295885.1 Pedobacter sp.
TGCTTGTAATGATTTTAACCATTTGGATTAGTTTATTAAGTTTTTATTTGATATTAAATGATGTCGCTTAAAGATTTGCAACACCTTGCATCTACGTGAGACGGTGTAGAATAATAATTTCTGCGAACAGGGAGTAAAGGTTTACGCATTCGGTTTTAGTTTATTTTGGTTAGCATTAATTCTTAATGAAGCTTTTAGGCTACATAAGAACAATTAGTTTGGTTTGTTCATCAAATACCCTGGTTAGAGGTATTCGTTCTTTTTTAACTAATAAGAAATTCTTTTAAGGGCTAAGACAATAAAAAAATAGCTCACTCGTTTACTTTTTGTTAATGCAAGGTATAGGTTAAGAAAGCAGTTTTTATTTTTTTTCACAGCGCAAACGTTTGTTTAAGATTGCAAGTCTTTGGTAAAAACATATGATTAAACACCTCTAAAGCCGTGACACGAGGCTATTTTGAATATGACAAGAATATCATTATCGTTTTAAAATGGGTTGAAATGTGATTAGAAGCCTAAATAATGATTTCAGCAGCAAAGAATATGAATTTCGCCTTTACACCTTCATATATGCCTAAATTTAAAGCAAATAGATTGAAATCAGAATTAGAAAAACTTTGTGCAAACGTTTGTATTTTAATCGTTTAAATAAATTTTAACTGATTTTTATCTAAAAACTGATTCCTAAGGATTTCACCAGAAACTATTGTACACAAAAACCCCTAATACAACAATTGAGATTGTATTAGAGGTTTAAATAATTTCTTTTTTAAAAGTCTTATCTCCTATAAGAAATACTAGTCTTCCACTTTTTGGGTAAAAAACTTTATCCTTTCTCTTAGCACTTGATTGTGCCTAAGCTAAAACAAAATTACCTTTTGGTGTCGCCAGCTTATCGAGGCTTCTATTGTAATTAGAAGATATTTGAGCAAAGCTGAATTGATAAGCAAGGCTGAACAATACAACGAATGATTTCTTTTTCATCGTCAAGAAGGCAGTTAATTCTGAGGGGGAAAGTTAAACGGTTTCCATTGTGGGTATTTCGCTAATTCCTTTTCTACATCATCGCTAATTGGAATACCCCAGGTTTCCCAGAAAGGTGCCAGGTTTCTTTTTACCACGTTAGAGTATGTTTTAACCCATAAATCACGTTTCTTTTGGTCATTCATTCTACCGATACTTGGCCCTATTTTTTGATATTCCTTAAAGAAAGATTTAAAGCTTTCCCATCCAAATCCCTCTTGCATCTGACGAAAAATAATTAAGCCTAAAAAAGGATCACTTTTCCATTTTTCATAACCAGGGCCTTCCTTGAAATATTTCTTCATCATTTTTTGGGTATTTTCACTTGAAACCCCACTATGGGAATCATCTCTACCACCCATTAACCTGTCGAACATATAAATAGAAAAGAAATTATTGCTCACCTCTGTTGTGCCGCCAAAAACCCAGTTCAGGTTTTGCATGTTATGACCGATTTCGTGGAAAAAACCCCAGTTGGCGCCGCCCTTACTCGGCTTCATCAATAATTCTGGATTAGCCATGATTTCATTAGAGAGCATTTTTCTGGTTGGAGAATGGTGTATCATGATCGGATAACCACTGTGCATGTATCCGCCGCCAATATGTTCATCTGGCACCATGCGTTGTGGTCTATAAAATGGCGCCGGCATATTAGCTAAATCTAATTCGCCAAGCACTACTAAATCCCATAGCTTTAAAACTTCTTCAGGATTTTTAATGGTTTGCAAAACACTATCTGGTAAGGTTAAAATCACATTTTCGGTTGCCATTTCTCCCCAAGGTGCTTTATTGTCTTTTAATTGATTTTCCCAATCAGCCCTTGATGATTTACCCAGTACAAAAAATGGGGCAGCAACAGCATGGTTGATTTTTAGGTCAATGGTTCTGCTATCACTTTTGGGTTTAATATTGACATAAATCAATCCACCAAATGGAGATGCCAGCTTATTGTTACCGACCGTCAATTTTTGTTTTTTTGTAATGATAGGCATTCTTCGCCAATCTTCTTTACCCGCAACCCAATAATTTAATCGATCACTATGTGCACCAATTTGAACTTCTAAGTCGTGTATGTTCGTGTTTTTTGGCACCTCAATTTCTATAAATTCTCCTGCTACGGCATATAATCCTGTACTGTACATGGTCGCATTATCATAACCAGAATAGCCTAGTTTTGAAATTGCAGCTCTAAAAACTGTATCGTTTTTAGATAAGGTTTTTTGAGGCGTAATTAAAACTGTTGCCGGATTTTTTGTTGCATCCTGCGCAAAGGTGGTTAGCCCTGTTGCTAAAAATGCAACGATTAATAATTGTTTCATTGGTGTGTGTTTTGTGGTTAATTGTTATAGTCCTTTAAATAAAGTAGTAGACAAGTATATTTTGTAATCTTTGATTCTGCCATTGGCATTATCTTGCCTCGGTAATACCTTTACGCTTCCTAACTCGTAATTTTTACCTAAATCTATTACAATTTGGTGTGGAGGTTTTGGCGATCTATTTTCCCATTCGGTGTGCCAAATACTGGTAAACTGTAAATCGAACACGTTTACTGCACTCCCATCATCTCCACCTATTTCTTCACTATCAGCAAATACCACTTTCCAATTGGTACGCGGTATTTCATTACCCTTGGCATCATATAGATTTATTTCGGCAATGGTAGTAAATGGCTGGCCTTTTTGCTCTGACAAGGCTTCTAAAGCGAAGTACCTCGCTGTACTTGGTTTAAAGGTAACGGTTTGCCATTTGTTGTTATTCTCAAAGCTACCTTCTGCCGTTGGAGTTAAAGCAGTAGCATCCCATTTCTGGTTGGTAGATTTATGTTTTTGCGGCTGTGCCTCATTTACCTGATCTAATATTGGATGAGCTAAGAACGTTAATTCGGGTTTTGCTGAACCATATAAATCAAACACGACCACTTCATTTAAACCTTTCCTTAACCAACTTTTTGGAACCAACATAGTTTGTGTTGGACCAATACTCCAATAACGACTTAAACAATGTCCATTAACCCAAACCAGCCCTTTATTCCATTTACTTAGATTTAAATAAGTGTTTTCAATCGCATTTACAACAAATGTGCCTTTGTAAAAACCTGCTTCTGGTCTTTGTGTACTAAATGTTTGGTATTTAACCGGAATAGTTACATCGCCCAGGCGAACTGGATAGTTTTTCCAATTTTTTACTTCCGTTTTTTTAGTTCCATCAATTAAAAACACACTGCCGTGAATACCTTTTCTATCATGCATGTGACCGCCATAGTTTACACGGCCTGTTGCCTCTACTAAGACCGAAAGTTGCGTGGTTTTACTTCTGGCCGGTAATTCAATATTGAACTTGTTTTTCCTTCGATCTAAACTTCCAATTAACTTGTTATCGATATAGACTAATGCATAATCATGAATCTCCTCAAAAGTTAATGTTGTTTTAGCACCTGCTGGGATATTAGCTTTATACATGACACAACCAAAGTCTTGATTTAAATCCTCCATCAACATTGGCATTTCACTCAAAGCAGCTTTTGGTAAATTCTGATTTAGAGCGGCAAAGAACTTAAACTTTACAGGAGCTAATGTTTGGAATTTTTGGCTTGCAGGAATTGCCGTGAGCTCCTCTCCTTCTTGTAAGTATTTTCCAAAAAGTTCTCTTAAGGCATAAAATTTTTCCGTCGGATTACCAGCCTCATCTATCGGCGCATCATAATCATAACTGCTGGTTTGAGGTAAGTAGGGTGGCGAATTAGCGCCGGTGTAAGTAGCAAATGTCGTACCACCGTGTACCATATAAATACTGAAAGATGCTTTTTGATCTAGCATGTATTTTAATTCATTCACAATTCGTTTGGTATCGCCTTTGTGGTGCGGTCTACCCCAGCTATCAAACCAACCTGGATAATACTCGCCACACATCAAGGGGCCGGTAGGTTGTATATCTCTAAGCGCTTTAAAATTGGCTTCGGGATTGCTTCCAAAATTTACAACCGCAAATAAACCCTCAGGGTGATCGGCTTTTAACTGAGAGGGGCCATCGCAATGAAATAATGGCACCGTAAAACCAGCCTCTTGTAAATTAGATTTAATGATGTTCATGTAAGCTTTGTCGTTTCCATAACTTCCATATTCATTTTCTACTTGCACCATTAA
>SEDG01000505.1 GCA_004295885.1 Pedobacter sp.
TTTGGGTTTGGTTTTCTTCATCATTTTAATCCTCATTTAAAAGGTGTTATTTATTACGATGTCATTAAAAATGAAAAAACTAGGCTGTCAAATTTTGAAAAGGACATAAAAGACAATGTGCTTACCATTAGAACTCAATTCTATTTCTAACGACATATTTAATATTCACTTAAATTAAGTTCAACTTAATTAATTTAACTTTGTTGCAAATCCTATTACGATGGAACATTTGCAATTTAACTTCAGTGAAATATTATCAACGTCAATGGTTCTTTTTGCCATTATTGATATACTTGGTTCTATTCCCATCATTATTGAACTGAGAAGAAAAGCTGGCCACATTCAATCTGAAAAAGCTGCAATTGTAGCAACAGGGTTGATGATTATCTTCCTATTTGCAGGAAAAACTTTGTTAAATGTAATTGGAGTGGATGTATCTTCGTTTGCAATTGCGGGTTCTTTTGTAATTTTTGCCATTGCGATGGAAATGGTTTTAGGCTTAACCATATTTAAACACGATGCAGATAGCTCAGCAGCTACATCTATTGTTCCATTAGCATTTCCCTTAATTGCAGGTGCAGGTACAATGACAACTTTATTATCACTAAAAACAGAATACGCGACTCAGAACATCATCGTAGGTATTCTTTTAAATATGCTTTTTGTTTATTTTGTATTGAAGAATACCAATAGGTTAGAGAAGTTGCTGGGAAAAACTGGCTTAAACATCTTAAGAAAAGCGTTTGGCATCATTCTATTGGCTATTGCAATTAAATTGTTCAGGTCTAATACTGGATTGTAACAAAATTTCGTTAAATTAGTCATATAGACAATTAACAAGGTATGAACAACTTTGAGCAATTCACGGTTATCATTGGCGCATTAGCCATTCTTTTCGAAGCCATCAGGCATTTGAAAGGAAAAATTAAGCACTGGCATCACCACTAGTAGCTTCTTGTTTTATTAATCTGGCTACAAACATACTGTCAGCCTTATCATTATATCCCTTTATCAATTCCATTTTATCTAATTTCAAATCGAAATTATCGGTTAGGTATTTGACTACATCTTCATTTTCAGCCTTAAAAACTGAACAAGTCATATAAATTAAAGGTTTGCCAGTTTTAAGATATTTAACAACGCTCGCTCCAATTGCCTTTTGAAGCTTTACATAATTCTCAATCTTATATTTCTCAAAGAAATTAAGCATCTCTGGTGTTCTTCCCCAAGTGCCCGCTCCAGAGCAAGGGGCATCTAATAAAACACCATCAAATTCGTAATGATGTAAGATTTGGTCATTCTTCTGCAGCAGGTCTATCACTTTTAAGTGATACTTCTTAATGCCTGCTAACTGAAAACGCTCCTGTAAATTATTTAAGCTATTTTCGCGAACATCACTAACCAATAGCTCGATATTTGGCTCTAGGCTATGTAATAAAATTGATTTTCCGCCAGATGCGGCACAACAATCCCACCAATAATCATATTTATTAGGCTCAAAATAGGCGCCTGTCTTTTGCGACGAGAAATCCTGTATTTGATAAAGTCTAGCGTCAGTAATAACTTGTTCTAACTTTGTTCCATTGGGCAAAGCCAAGGTTGTAGGAGAAACCTCCTTAAAATCAATGTTGTTAGCTTTCAGCTGATTAATAATGACTTGTATATGAGTTTCCTTTACTCGAATAAATAAATCAGGCTGAATAAAGAAAGATTTTAAGAAGGCTTCCTTGTCTATCCCTGCTGAAAGTTCTGCATCGAAAGTAAAAACATCATCCAATTTAAACGACTGATAAACCTTTTTGATTAGTTCTATCTTATCATCAAGTGAAAGGTTTATTGACTGCTCTAAATCTGGCAAATAATGAGCAATAACCAAACTAGTAGTATCGTGACAAAGAAAATCGGCAACGGCCAATCTTTTCAATTTGTCGATTTTGCTTAATGCTTTTCCTAACCTGAAGTAACTGTAAATGTATCGTGATGCCCATCTCCTATCAGACGAGCCCATTTGTTTGTTCTGTTTAAAGTAATTGAACAAAAAACGATGAAGTGGCAAAATGCCATCGTAACTATTTAAAACCTGCTCAAATGCCTTAACCTGATGTTCTACCTTCATAACCGAATCCGCCACAAGACGCTCAATATTAATTAATTACGTTTAACGTTAAGTTTTTATACTGCAATAACATTAATTGTTTGTTAAAGTAACCATATTGAGGATTAAAATCAAACTCAAAAGTATTGTGGAGACCTT
>SEDG01000506.1 GCA_004295885.1 Pedobacter sp.
AGCTTTTCTCCTTTTGCATTTTCATTATCAATAAATTCGTCTGGACTGGCATTAATAATCGCCTCTATTCTTTGAGTCATCGATGCTATATTGTTGGTATAACAAAGTTGATTCCATTCATAAACTACATTGGTTTTAGGAAAACGAATAATAAGATGCCAATAATGTGCCGATTGCGATGAAGCCACCCAATTGATATTTCCGGTTAACATCGGCGTAAAACTTTGATTATTATCGCAGATATTTACCTTAACCGATGGCCTAAAATTAATGGCATCGAAAATATCTTTATATACACCTTCCGTTAACCAAGTATTGCGGATAAAAATCTCTTCCGCAGGATAAGAACTAATGATATTTGGAAAATGATGGGTATCAACTTCGTAATCGATACCTAGTTCATCCAATTCTTTGGTAAATGTTTCTACGTTATATGATGCTAAGTCAATCAATAATTGTTGCCTTAAACCAAAACGAACATATCTTAGCCTCACCTTTGCAGCTGCGACAAGGATATTATAAAGGCTTCCTGGAGAAATAATGCCACCAGGAAAATTGATGGTAACTGTCTGTTCCATATTTCGCTAGCTTAATCCAAATTCTAACATTGCTATTGGGAAGTTTTTATTCTCATGACCAGGCCTACATAATTTTAACAATACAAAACGCTTTAGGTCAGATAACTCCCTCCATTGTTTTAAAGGAATTTTCAAATCCAGTTCCTGTAATTTTTCTTGTAATACGATTGGAAGCTGGTTAAACTCCTTCCAAGCTGGCGCCTCGTCCACAGCAATTATTGTAGCTTCGTTATTGGTATATTTTTTAATTAGCCCGACTAAATATTCATGATATTCAGAAAGTGCCATTGAGTTTGATATGGTTTTAATTGCTAATCCTACTCTTTCATCAGCATTAAATTTGCTCCACTCCGCCAGTTTTAATTTGATGCCTACTGCATCCATTTTAAAACGAACAATCATAGGGATGCAACGAACATTATCTTCCATAAAATCTTCTTCGAAATTGAAATATTCAATTCCTTTGAGGTTTATAAATTCAGATGGTTCGATAACTTTTTTCATATTTAATATTAGCTCTTTTGTTTTTCGCTGATCTCCGCTGATCCTTTCCGCAGATAAGAACAGACTTGATTTAGCGAATATCTGCGTTTCCTCACATCTGCGACTTTTCTGCGAGAAAAATATTTATTTCGCTGATCCTCGCTGATTCCTTCCGCAGATAAGAACAGACTTGATTCAGCGAATGTCTTCGTTTCCTCAGATCTGCGACTTTTCTGCGAGAAACATATTTATTTCGCTGATCCTCGCTGATTCCTTCCGCAGATAAAACAGACTTGATTCAGCGAACATCTGTAATCCTTTTCTCTGCGATTTTTCTGCGAGAAAGAATTACTAACTAGCTTCTACTAATGCTGGCTCAACATCACTCTTCATCACATTTACAAATGAATCTAAAATAGCCTTAACTTCTGGCCTGCAACTCCCACAACCCATACCTGCGCCCGTGAGTTGGCATAACTGCAAATGATCTGTGCAACCATCCTTAATTTTATTGATTAAATTTCCTTCACCTACGTTATTACAACTACAAACTGTTTTACCAATAATAGGTTCTGCAGTATTTCCGCTTCTTAATAATTGAAGTCGTTTTTCACTCAACTCCATTTTATTCTCTATCAAGTTTCTAAACTCTAAAAACTCACTTTTATCTCCAATTAAAATGGCACCTACCAACTTATCATTATGTACAATACATTTTTTGTAGTAACGCTTGGCACGATCTATAAAAATAATTTCTTCATAGGTTGGATCGTCATTTGGTATTTCTGCCAAACCTAAACAACAAACAGCTAAACTATGCATTTTTAGGATATTCATCAACAAACTTCCACTGTAGTATTTAGCAATATCACCACGAAGAAATCTGGCAACAATGGCCGCTTGTTGCTCTGCAGCAGCAGTTATTCCATAAAGTTCGCCATCAAATTCTGCAATTTCACCAACCGCAAAAATATCCTTTTCGCTGGTTCTTAAATATTCATCAACTACTACTCCTCTTTTACAATCGATGCCAGCTTCTTTGATCATTTCTATATTCGGAACAGTTCCAATAGCAATCACCAAGGTTTCGCAATCAATGAGCAAACCACTTTTTAAACGAATACCCGTAATGTTTTGGTCTCCCAGAAAACGATCTACTTCATCGTTATAAAATATTTCTATTCCCTTGCT
>SEDG01000507.1 GCA_004295885.1 Pedobacter sp.
GAAAACACATTTGGATAAAGGGTTTTTACTTTCTAATTTAGCCACAAAACGTAATATATGATTAACAAAGTTGTATCTGGAGCAGATGATGCTATCAAGGATATAAAAGATGGAGATACTTTAATGTTGGGCGGGTTTGGCTTATGTGGGATTCCAGAAAATTGCATTACTGCATTGGTTAACAAAGGTGTTAAAAATCTTACTTGTATTGCAAATAACGCAGGTGTAGACGATTTCGGAATTGGGCTAATGCTACAAACGCGACAAGTGAAAAAAATGATATCGTCTTATGTGGGTGAAAATGCAGAATTTGAAAGACAGTTGTTAAGCGGAGAACTGGAAGTGGAATTAATTCCCCAAGGTACATTGGCCACTCGTTGTATGGCTGCAGGCTACGGAATGCCAGCAATTTTTACGCCTGCAGGTGTAGGTACTGAAGTGGCAGAAGGCAAAGAAATTAGAAATTTTAATGGTAAGGATTATTTGATGGAATATGCGTTTGATGCAGACTTTGCCTTAGTTAAAGCTTGGAAAGGCGATACTGCAGGTAATTTAATCTTCCGTTCTACAAGTAGAAACTTTAATCCCGTAATGGCCATGGCCGGAAAAATAACAATTGCCGAAGTAGAACATTTAGTAGAGGCAGGAGAACTAGATCCCGACCATATTCATACACCTGGAGTATATGTTCATCGAATATTTCAAGGCCAGAATTACGAAAAAAGAATTGAACAAAGGACGGTAAGGAATAAGGATTAAGGAACAAAGAACAAAGACTATTTTAAAATCCACTTATTGCCCTCTGTGCCTTTGTGGTTAAATAAGAGAAAATGCTTGATAAAAACGGAATTGCTAAACGTATAGCAAAAGAAATAAAAGATGGCTACTATGTTAATTTGGGGATAGGTATTCCAACTTTAGTAGCAAATTATATTCCAGACGGAATCAATGTTGTACTACAATCTGAAAATGGTTTGTTGGGTATGGGGCCATTTCCTTTTGAAGGAGAAGAAGACCCTGATTTAATTAATGCTGGTAAACAAACCATCACTACTTTAGCTGGTTCATCTATATTCGATTCGGCGATGAGTTTCGGAATGATAAGAGCACAAAAAATAGACTTAACCATTTTAGGCGCAATGGAAGTCTCTGAAAATGGAGACATCGCCAACTGGAAAATCCCTGGGAAAATGGTTAAGGGAATGGGTGGCGCAATGGATTTAGTAGCTTCGGCCAAAAATATAATTGTTGCTATGCAGCACATTAATAAAGCGGGAGAAAGCAAGTTGTTGCCGAATTGTACTTTGCCTTTAACTGGTGTTAAATGCATCAAAAAGGTGGTTACGGAACTTGCGGTATTGGATATTTTACCAGAAGGAGGCTTTAGATTGTTAGAAAGAGCACCTGGTGTTAGTGTTGATTTTATTAAACAATCTACCTTAGGTAAACTTTACGCGGATGACAATGTGCCTGAGATGGTTTTGGATTAGACAGTTTGTCATTCCGAGCCTGCGAGGAATCTATTTGTCGAATTAGATTCTTCGTTGCACTCAGAATGACAAAATTTGTTACTTACAATACTTCGTCTTCAATTCATCAGATATCTCTTCGGTAATTCTGATGATATCATCTGGTGTATCGTTATTGTTGATTACGATTTTATTGCAGGCATCACGATAAGGCAATAAAAACTCTTTATAAGCTGGTACAACGTGATTATCCCATTTGTAAAGTACATCATCTTCAGGATAGCCTCTTTCCATTCCATCGCGTTTTATGCGACGTTGTAAAGCTACCTCTTCATCCGCTTCGATAAATATGCGTAAATCCAATAAGTCAGAAATTTCTTTAAAATGAAGAATAAATAATCCTTCAACTATTAAAATGGGGGCAGGGTTAATTTCTAAAATTTTTACGACAGCTAACGGATTGTTGAAATTATATTCCTTTTTGTAAACAACATCTCCTTTAATCAATTTTTTGATGTCAATTAAAAATTGTTCATCATCAATAGTAGATGGTAAATCAAAATTGTAGAGTTTGTTTTCTTCCTGGGTCATTTCTCCGGCAGGAATGTAATAATCATCCTGAGAGAGTAAAGTGACTTCATCATTTTTAAAATGATGTAAAAAGCTATTTAAAAAGAAGGTCTTACCAGAACCACTTCCACCTGCAATACCAATTATTAAAGGTTTATTTTTGCTGTTCATTCTCTTGAGCGCCGTAGGTTATATTACAAAAAAAACGTTTAT
>SEDG01000061.1 GCA_004295885.1 Pedobacter sp.
AGAATATCTCGGTTCTTTTTCAGAACCCGATTAACCTCATTTAAGAAACTGTTGTCTTCAGTTCGTAAACGGTTGTTGTAATTGGTGCGACATTGGTCGTCACAGAATTTTTTATCAGCCCTGCCATTAACAACGGCGTTGCAGTCGAGACATAAACGTTCCATAAGGTTTTTGTTTTATCAAGGGCTGATGATTAAAACTACAAAAAAAATGAAAAAGCAAAGAATTTAAGAAATGGCTTTTAAGTAGCGTTAAGGAGGTTTATCCGTGTTTAAACGTTTATACACGGTTATAAATGTTTAAAATCCGACTAGGGTCAGTAGCTGTTTGCACCTTTGTTCTGTCGGCAATCGTGGTGATTGCTGTTCGTTAAACATTTAGAAACTTAATTTTAAAGATCATGGAAAACGTAGTAAACAAAGTAGTATTGAGCGGGTTTGCAGGTAGCGACGCAGAGTTAAAAGTGGTAGGTGGCAATCAGAAATTGGCACGAGTAAACATGGCGGTGAACGAGAGCTTCAGAAATGGAGCGGGAGAAGATGTAAGAAAAACGCACTGGTTTTCGCTAAGCTTTTGGGGAGCAAAGGCAGATATCGCAGAGTTAAAGATTAAAAAGGGCACACGTTTTACGATCGAGGGCAGGTTACAAACAAATAACTATGAAGCTAAAGACGGCACCAAACGTTACGTAACAGATATCGTGGTAGAGGAGGTTGAGGTGAAAGAATTAGAAGTAGCAAATTAGTTTGTTGTTAACCGATGATGGACACAGATAAACACAGATTTGTTTGTGTCCATTTTTTAAAAATTAACCAGATGACGTAAAGGCCACAAAGTTCTTTGGAGCAAATCTTTATTCCGCTTTATTAAGAACTACTGCCCTTTAAATCCCTCTCTTCAAGGAGAGGGAATGCTGTAATTCGCCAAGGAACTACCATTAATAGGGTGAGGTTAACCACAAGACATAAAGGCCACAAAGTTCTTTGCAGCAAATCTTTATTCCGCTTTATTAAGAACTACTGCCCCTTAAATCCCTCTCTTTTAGGAGAGGGACCATCTCAGTTTGCCAATTCACCAAACTTTCACAGGGTGAGGTCTAGACCAACATAATAATTCCTCTTTAATGCAGGATTGAAATACCGATTATTAGCTGCATTTAAATCATTGCCCAAACTATAATCCTGATTAAACAGGTTGTTAAGGCCAAACGAAATATCTAAAGCAGTTCTGCTGATATTCAAATTTCTAATTCCCATTTTTAAATCTGCCAAATGATACTTCTTCGCAAAAACGGTATTGGCATCATTTAAAGGAATAGCTGATGTGTAATTGTGTTGGGCAAATAGATAAATTCCCTTTCTAAAGTTCAACTCCAAGCTACTTACAACGGTGTGTTTCGGTACCCCAGTTAATTTATTACCAGAATAATCTTGTCCGGCATTTTTAAATTCATCAAATTTAAAGTGACTATAAGTAAAGCTATTCCTAACCAGTAATCCATTAAAAAAATGAGTTGGATTTGTTTTGATTAGCCATAGGCTCATTTGAAACTCTGCACCTAATTGTTTTGTGCCACCTGCATTGATGAAATATTCGACGTCATTGCTATTTAACCTTCTCACAATAGCATCCTTCAAGTTGAAATAGAACAAAGTTCCATCAGCAAAAAAGCGCTTGTTTTTAGTTTGATAACGTAAACCAGTTTCATAATTCCATCCAGCTTCTGCTTGTAAACCATTATTGATAATATTGTCAGAAGAACGAACTTCTGCTAGCGTAGGAGGTGAGTAGCCTTTGCTTACCGATGCTCTAACAGTAAGGTTCGAATCAATCAAATAAGATGCTGCAAACTTGGGCATCAACCTTGTTTTAAAACTTCTTTGCTTTTCAGCAACGGCAATAGGGAAATAACTTTGATAATCATAACCGAAGAAATTCAAGCTCGAGCCCAATTCAATCAATAACTTTTGTTTAACATCAAGGTTTATCCTTAAAAAGCCAAAATCCTGATGTGTTTTTAAATCATCTGAAGCCGTTAAATTCGTAGCCACACCTTGTGCATTCCCATAATTTTTGATGTCAGTTTTAGTTCTGGAACTTTCTAGACCACCTTGAATATTATATTTAATATTGTTTGCGGTTGTCGAGTATTCTAAAAATGTCCTCAAACCGAGGGTACTTTCTTTTCTCTTTTCGTAATTGGTGATGAATGGATTTTTGAAATCTGTATTTGATGCAAATGCTGAAATGATATGCCTAAAATGTTGATTAAAACTATAATTGTTCGATAAGCCTGCAAAAAAGGTTTTGTTGTAAATGGCTGCTTTTTGGGTTGTAGCACTCGGCAAGGTCGCTGTTGCTGGTCGGGCGGCTTTCGGGTTTGCAGCCAATTGAGCCGCGGTTAATCCTCCTGGGGTTTGATAATCTAAATCACTGTAAAAAATAAACGCATTTAATTTACCTTTTACACTATAATCCCAACTTTGTGAAGTTTGGACATATCTTCTTTTTAATGCACTATTTTCTCTATAGCCATCACTTTGTTGGTAACCTTCGGTAAAATTGAAATGGTAATTTTTTCTGACTTGATTCAGGCTTGCTGTTTGATGAAATAAACCGTAGGATCCAGCTGTTGCTGATAAGTTTAATTCATTAGCCTTTTTTATTGAGGAATTAATCAACATAGCGCCGCCAGTATTGGCGCCGAATGTGCTTGCTTCTGGACCCTTAAAAATTTCTAGACTTCCCACAGCTGCAACGTCTAAAGAATTTAGGTACGTATTGCCTCCAGCATCCGTTAAAGGAAAATCGTCAATGTAAATTTTTACATTTCTTATCCCGAAAGGAGAACGCAATAAACTACCGCGTAAAGACAAACGGTAACTGCCAGGTGAGCGTTCTTCCATTCTAACTCCAGGAGCAGTATTAACCAATCCGACTAAAGCACTGTTCGATTGGTTTTTAATTTGGTTGCTATCTAAAGTACTAACCGAAGCAGTCGACCTCAGTAAAGGTTGGGTATTGTAATAGCCTTTAACTGTAACCTCATTTAATTTTTTTACGGTATCAGTTTGCGCATTGGCACTTATTGATAGTAGTATTGAAAATGCAGTTAATGCTTGTATTAAATTTTTAGCCACAGATTAGCAGATTAATTTTTGCTTTAGGGTAAAGATCAGATTTTACTTTGCCGCAACTCTCCAAATAATTCCGCTAACATCATCGGCAACTAACAGAGCGCCATCTTGTGCAACTGCAACGCCAACTGGTTTGCCATAAACTTCTTTTTCATCTTTCACAAAACCAGTCAAGAAATCTTCCATCGCTCCTGTTGGTTTGCCATTTTTAAAAGGAATAAATGTTACTTTATAGCCTACCAGCTGTGAGCGGTTCCATGAACCATGCTGGCCAATAAATACACCTCCTTGATATTTAGATGGAAATTTTTTAGCGGTGTAAAATGCTAAGCCTAACGAAGCGGTGTGTGCGCCAACCGGAATGTCAGGTACAAGCGCTTTTGCTACTAAATCGGGGTTTTGACCTTTTAAACGTGGATCTTCATTCTGACCGAAATACGAAAAAGGCCAACCATAAAAAGCACCTTCTTTAACACTCGTAATGTAATCTGGCACCAGGTCGTCACCCAAACCATCGCGTTCATTCACTGCGGTCCATAATGCATTTGTCCCTGGTGCCCAAGCCATCCCAACAGGGTTGCGTAAGCCACTTCCATATATTTTTTCTCCAGTACCATCTGGATTAATCTCTAAAATATTTGCTCTTCTAATTTCATTTGGTAAACCACGTTCTGCCACGTTACTGCCAGAACCTACGGTTACGTAAATTTTAGTTTGCGCCGCATTTACAATTAAGTTTCTTGTCCAATGGTTATTATAACCACCTGCTGGCAATTCTAAAATCTTTTTTCCAACACCCTTAATTTCCGTATCACCAGCTTTATATGGATACATCCAAACACCATCCGTATTGGCTACATAGAATGAATTTCCGATAAAAGCTGCGCCATAAGGCTGATTTAGCCCGGTTAAAAAAGTAGAGATTACTTCAGGTTTTCCATCTTTATCTGCATCTCTAAATAACATTACCGTGTTTACGCTTTTACCTTGAACTTCAGATTTAGCTTTGCCGCTTATTTCATTGACAGCTTGCTCTACCTTGGTTCTTTGCGAATTTGAAAGTACAACAATCACATCTCCATTAGGTGCAATTACAATATTTCTAGGGCTTTTCATTCCTTCCGCAAATTTTGTAACCACAAATCCAGCAGGAGCAGTAGGAGTTTTCCCTTCAGGCCATACCACAACTTTACTAAAATTGGTTTTGCTGGTCTTCGTATCCGCTTCGGGTAGTTCTATTGTTTTGCCTGCGCCTGTTTTAACTTTTGCAGCTGGTGTAGTTTGGCTGTTTGAATTGGTGTAGCTACCTAAAAGGATAGTGCTTGATAAGAGAAATAGACGCAAGAATTGATTTTTCATTTAATATGGGATAAGGATGTTTTTTAAACAGTTTATATTTAAAGTTGTTTGGCGTTTAAGGCTTTAATATTTTATCTAATTCTATAATCTCAAAAGATGGATGGTCTGCGAAAAATTGCCTTAACAAATTCGTGTGCGAAGCGCCGAATAAAACAACTATGCAAGTATCCGTCGGCTTCAGCTCTCGTAATATATTTGTGTAAATCTTGAGGTTTCTATTATACCAAGACGTGGTAAAATCTGCGCCAACATAGTTATCCTTATAACCATAACTCATTGCATAATGCAAATAATCAAATTGCATACTTTTACGTTGATATTCGCTATTTAAGCCAACATAATATTGCGGCAGACTCATCTTTTTCAGCGAAATTTTCTTGGTCGTATCTGTAAATGGATAAGGAATATCGAAAAATGGCGGCCATTTTATAGTGGTATCGGCGCCAATCCCTTTTTCAAATTTGTTCATTTCATCGTACGGTAGCTCTTGCTTATAATCCACTGCAATAGGGGCGGGTAGTTTGGCTAACTTGGCTAACCTAAATCCAATTTGTTGGATTTCATTTCTTAAAATAACGGTATCAGTTAATTGATTTTTTTGATATAACTCATACTCATTATTTAACTTTTGCTGGTTTACTGGCTGACTTTCTACAAAGATTTTTGTTGGGTTTTCTTTAGCTATATCTTTAACCAGTTGAACCAATTCGGCTTGTCTTTTTTGAGAAAACAAATCAGTAAAGGCTGTCTTTTTCTTGTCGGATGTTTCGCCATAATGAAACGTTCCTAGTAAGATAACTTTAATTTTTGCTGGAAATTTTGCTTGTTGCCCAAAACTGTTAGAAAACAATAGTAACATTGCGATTAATAAGTAGAGCTGTTTCTTCATGACATTTAAATACGTTTTCAATTTAACTTTAAGCTAATCGAACCTTAACCTCCAACTTAACAGGTTTCCATCCTCATCCACTTTTTCGAAATTATTTCTTTCCAAAATATGCCAAGAAGCGGGATTGTCTTTTGAGGTTTGGGCGAAAATAGATTTTACATTATCTTGCCTTTTTGCCCACTCAATGATACAGGCAACTGCTTCCGTCATGTAACCTTTGCCCCTAAAATCTTCATAAGTTCCATAGCCAATTTCTATTTCTCCATCTTCCGCAGGTTCTCCGACAAAACAAATATCGCCCACCATTCTGCTTTCCGCTTTTAAAATAATTGTCCACAAGGTAGAAAACAGGTGATTTTTGCCTGTATCTGCAACGTTTGGCAAAATAGTTTCGGCTAATGCTTCTTCTAATTGTGGTGTAATGATTTTCCTTGTCGGATTTAATTTCAGTTCCGCTTCCAAGGAATTATCATTTGCGATGTACTTGATAAGCTGACCTTGACTTAAATGCTTTAAGACTAAGTTTTTACTTTCTATCATCCGTAAGTGGCTATAATAAGGTGATTAAATTGTCTTGAACTAATCCCGCTACTAAGAAACAAATCGCTGATAGTAAGATTGTCTTTATCACTATAACCCATTTTTTTTCATTGCCATAAAATTTAAAATTGGTAAACAGGTTATAAAGCACTACAATGGGTAACTCTATAAATCTGGTTTCCAAATCTGGCCAAATGAAAAGGAGTAATTGTAATAACGCAGATACGATTATTAAAATAGACAAAGAATATAAAAGCAATACAAATGTTTCCGCAAAATTGTATTTATTACCGATGAAAAATACATAAGTAAAAAGCGTATAAATAGGCAACATTAATACTTGCAAAATAACGAAGTATTGATGAAAGAAGGATGCTTCATCGGCATTGCCAGCATTAAAATGTTTGAGCAGGATAAGATTTACCCAGTAGTATATCAAAGTTGCAATCGTGGCACAAAGAAAGAACATAGAAAATGGTTTCTGATGTTTTGCCCTATGTCCTTCTACATACTCTTTTTGCATTGCGCCAGGGGCGATGACTAACATTTTCAAGGTATAAAGAATGCCTTTATCCAGATGAGAAAAGAAATGGAATATTTCGTGGATAACGCTGCCTGTTGTGATGCGTTTTGTCAAATACGCTTGTCCGCAGTTATTGCAAAAACTACCTACGCCATCGGAATTGCATTGTTTGCAGTGCTGTTGAGTTTTATTGGGCATGCTGAGATGATGTTTACCCAAAAATAGAAATATAGTTGGGTATTACCCAAATTAACAAATCAATGTCTTTAAATTCATCTGATTATTTTATCTTTAGGCGATTTTAAGAAACGGGCTAATTCATTGCCCCATCCAACCTAAATAAATACCAAAATTATGTCAAATACATCGAAGATTATCTACACTAAAACAGACGAGGCGCCAATGTTGGCTACTTATTCCTTATTACCCATTGTTCAAGCTTTTACCGCTTCGGCAGGTATTGATGTAGAAACCCGAGATATTTCATTGGCAGGAAGAATTTTAGCAAACTTCCCAGAATATTTAAAAGAAGAACAAAAAATAGGAGATGCCCTAACAGAATTGGGTGCGTTGGCGACAACTCCGGAAGCTAATATCATCAAATTGCCAAATATTTCTGCTTCAATTCCACAATTGGTTGGTGCAATTACTGAGTTACAAGCTCAAGGTTATGCTTTGCCAAACTATCCAGATAATGCGCAAACTGAAGAGGAAAAAGGAATCAAAGCTAAATACGGTAAAGTATTAGGCTCCGCAGTAAACCCTGTGTTACGTGAAGGTAACTCAGACAGGAGAGCGCCTAAAGCCGTTAAGAATTATGCTAAAGTTAACCCACATTCAATGGGCGCTTGGTCGGCAGATTCTAAAACTCGCGTAGCTAGCATGAGTGAAGGGGATTTTTATGGTTCAGAGAAATCTTTAACTGTGGCGGATGCTACTCAATTTAAAATAGAATTTGTTGGCGAAGATGGAGCTATAACTGAATTAAAAGGTTTGGCTAATTTAAAAGCAGGTGAGGTAATCGACAGTTCGGCTTTAAGCCTATCGGCTTTAAAAGCATTTGTAGCTAAAGAGATTGTGGCAACTAGAGAAGCAGGAACTTTATTATCGGCTCACTTAAAAGCAACAATGATGAAGGTTTCTGACCCACTTATTTTTGGTGCAATCGTAGAAGTTTACTTTGCAGATGTGTTTGCAAAATACGCTGAATTGTTCAAAGAATTAAATGTTGATACCAGTAATGGTTTAGGCGATGTTTATGCGAAAATTGCTGGTAATGCTAAACAAGCAGAAGTTGAAGCTGATTTAGCTGCGGCAATAGCAAACGGTCCGGCATTGGCAATGGTTAACTCTGATAAAGGGATTACTAACCTTCACGTACCATCTGATGTAATTGTAGATGCTTCTATGCCAGCAATGATTCGTACTTCTGGTCAGATGTGGAATGCTGCAGGTAAATCTCAAGATACCACTGCATTAATCCCAGATCGTTGTTACGCTGGTGTTTATACAGCTACAATAGATGATTGTAAAGCCCATGGTGCTTTTGATGTAACTACAATGGGTTCTGTACCTAACGTAGGTTTAATGGCACAAAAAGCTGAAGAATATGGTTCGCACGATAAAACTTTTCAAGCAAAAGCAACTGGGACAATTCGCGTAACTGATGCAGAAGGTAAAGTATTCTTCGACCAAAAAGTAGAAAAAGGCGATATTTTCCGCATGTGCCAAACTAAAGATGCGCCGATTCAAGATTGGGTAAAATTAGCCGTAAACAGAGCTCGTTTATCAGCAACTCCTGCAGTTTTCTGGTTAGATGAAAATAGAGAACATGATAGAGAAATTATCGCGAAAGTGAAAAAATATTTGGCTGATCATGACACTAACGGATTAGATATTCAAATTCTTGCTCCAGTAGAAGCAACTAAATTTACTTTAGAAAGAATTAGAAAAGGATTAGATACTATCTCAGTAACTGGTAACGTATTACGTGATTATTTAACAGATTTATTCCCAATTTTAGAGTTAGGAACTTCTGCAAAAATGTTATCTATCGTTCCGTTAATGAACGGAGGTGGTTTGTTCGAAACTGGTGCTGGGGGTTCTGCTCCAAAACACATCGAACAATTTATTGAAGAAGGTTATTTACGTTGGGATTCATTAGGTGAATTTTTAGCATTACAAGCTTCTTTAGAGCACTTAGCACAAACACAAAATAATAGCAAGGCACAAGTTTTAGCTGATGCGTTAGATGAAGCAAATGCTTTATTTTTGGCAAACGATAAATCTCCAGGTAGAAAGCTAGGGACTATAGATAACCGTGGTTCTCACTTTTATTTGGCATTATATTGGGCTCAAGAATTAGCGAAACAAACAAAAGATGCTGATTTGCAAGCTAGATTTGCGCCATTGGCAAAAGCTTTAACTGAGAACGAAAACAAGATTGCTGCAGAATTAATCGCTTCGCAAGGTAAACCTCAAGAAATAGGAGGTTATTATCATCCAAATGATGAGCTAGCTTACAAGGCAATGCGTCCGAGCGAAACATTGAATACTACATTAGCGAGTTTGTAATTTCGAAAAATCATTGGTTGGGTATGCCCATCAACCAATTTAAGTACTAGTCGTAGTGTCTCGCTACGACTTTTTTGTATGATGTTTTTCCCCGCTGATTTCGGGGATTTCGCAGATAAGAAGAGGATAAAAATCTGCGTCATCAGCGTCAATCTGCGGGGGATACTAGTTCTCTCCCACCAACCAATACCAAGGGCTATATAAGTCGATTTTCAATCTAGTTGTGTATGGTGTTTTTCCCGCTGATTTCGGGGATTTCGCAGATAAGAAAAGAACAAAAATCTGCGTCATCGTCATCTGCGGGAGAAATTATCTGTGTTCATCCTTTTTATACTGGCCTGCCGGCAAGCAGGTGTGATTAAAATTTCACAAAACAAATCTTCAATCCATTTCGTTATATTCATACATTAAATCGGAGATACCATGAGCACAGAAAATCAAAATCATCAACCATCAAATGATAAATTACATCCAAGCGATCTTGGAGAAACAAAAGACTTTAACAATTTATCTTTTGATGAAAATAAGCAAAGCTATGAATGGGATGTAAAAGGTGAAGATAAAGATTACGACCACCCTATGCCTTATGAAACTGTGGCAACTGGCGCAGTAGACGACGATTCTACCTATGATGAAGCCAATCCTTATGTTGGTGATGAATATGCAACTGATGTTGAAAAAGTAAATGATAAGTTAGAAGAGCTGGGGATGCATATAGATAACGATGGAGACAGTGTACTGTTAAGTCCAGAAGATGAAATCCTTGCCCGTACAGAGGAAGATGAAAGAGACGACTTGGACGAAGAAGGTTATCCTAAGAATGATGCGCCGAATGCCAGTTAGCTTTTTCAGTTAACATTTTCGGCTAGCAATAGGCTACGCAACTGAATTTATAATATTAAAGCAATCAGAAATATGGTTGCTTTTTTTGTGTTATGAAAAGTAAAATTAATAGATGGCTTACAAATAAGCTATTTTTTAGCGCCAGCAAAAAAATAAATGAAGACTCCAAAAAGTACACCTCCAACCGGTGCCGTAATAGCTGCAAAAGGAACACTAACCATATAGGTCTCTATCACTCCAAAAACTACAGCAAAAATTACAGCCGCGTAAAACGAATCTCTTAATAAAACCTTTTTTTCGCTAGTCATAAATTAAGGATTAATATCCAAGTTAAACCTTCTGCGCATTTCCTCTATCTGAGGATTTTTTTCGACCATATAAGC
>SEDG01000508.1 GCA_004295885.1 Pedobacter sp.
TTTTGGCTGATGGTTTATGGATGATAGAAAACTAGCTCTAATGATTTCAGAAAGCACAAAAAAGCCACAGATTCGCAGATTATTAAGTCCGTTAATCTGTGGCTAACAATTTGTTTCGGGCCGTAAGACACCGATCGATAGGCTGCAAGCTTTGCAAACCAATGAACAATTGAACTAATGAACCAATCTACTACAACAGCGGAATGCTAATTCCCAAACTCACATTTCTTCCAGCATTATAAATTCCTGCAGGTTTATATCTACTTTGATGATTGTAGTAAAGCTTATCAGTCAAATTCTGTCCTGTTAACCAAATATTAATTTTACCGTTTTTAACTTTTAGTGAAGTTCCAATACCTGCATCTAATAAAGTATAACCATCGGTTTCTGTTTCAAAACTATCAAAGCGGTTTTGCTTAAACACGTTTGTTACCCCAACTTTAATAAAGCTATCTTTTAATCCCTTAATTGTCGGTTCAAACCGCAATTCGTTATTTAGGCTAGCTGCAGGTATAAATGGCAATGCAGAGTTATCTGCCAAGTTTTTTGCTCTTACATAAGCAAATGTATTTTCAAAGTGTAGCGATTTAATCAAATGGAAATCTACTGAAGCTTCTCCTCCTAAAAACTGTGCATCAGTTTGTACAAAACGATATAGAGGCAAAATGCTAGTTGTTCCATCTTCTTCGTCATACGGAATGGTTTCATTATTAAAATTACCAGGATAGATGTAGTTATAAATGCGATTACTATAAGCATTTAAACCTAAAGTTACTTTTTCAGCGTTGTATTCTAGACCTAAATCAAATTGCAAGCTTGTTTCTTGTTTCAAGTTGCTATTTCCAACTTCATACCTAAAAGTACCTTCGTGTTTACCATTTGCGCCAAGTTCGGCAATGTTAGGCGCTCTAAATCCAGAACCCACATTTCCTTTTAGGTTTAAGTTTTTAGCCAACTCAAAAGCAAAACCTACCGACCCAGAAATATTCGAGAAGTTATTATTGAAGGATTTAAATACTTGATTTCCATTTTCAAATAAATCAGCACCATCTATATTTTTATAGTCGTAGCGAACACCTGCATTTAATGCGCCATTTTTAAAATTGCGCTTTAAATAGGCAAAAACACCAATGTTATCACTCACATAATCAGGAATTAAAAACTCATCACCAGCGTTAACATTAGTTTGGTGCATTCCCTGTATACCAATTGTCGGCTCCCAAGTTCCGCTGTTTGCGAAAGAATATTTAACATCATAGGTATAAGAATTCAAGCCTAAATTTAACCCAGGTTTATCCTTACTTTCTTCAAATTCTTTACGGATATTTCTCTGGAAAGCTAAAGTAGTTTTCAATTGTCCGCCGCCTAAAAGAATGTTGCTATTTATCGCAGCACGATAATGATTGATGTTTTGAAAAGGAAGATTCAGCTTTCTTTCCCTAGCATCGCTGTTCGAAATTACATTTCCATCCTCATCTAAATAATCGCCGCTGGCATTTGGGCCTTCCTCTACTAAACCAACATTGGTGTTAAATCTTGACAAGCTTAAATGCGCATAACCCCAAGTTTTATTTAAACCAAGCATGGTGCTAAAATTGGTTTCATTAAATCCCGAGTTCGGTACAGTATGGTCTTTGTAGCTAAACCCGTATGCATTTTTATAAGAAACACGACCGCGATACACAAAACCGTTTGTATTGCCCTGCAACATTAAAGACGATGCTGACAAACCATTATTGGTTCCATAACTGGTTGTGAAATTTCCATTAAAGTCTCCCGCAGGCGGAACTAAATCATCAATAATATTGATAACGCCACCTAAAGCATCAGAACCGTAAAGTAAACTTGCAGGGCCTTTTAAAATCTCAATTCTGTTAGCAGAGAACTGGTCGACCTCTACCCCATGTTCATCGCCCCACTGTTGCGCTTCTTCTCTTGCTCCATCAACAATAGTTAAAACTCGGTTATAGCCCAAACCTCTAATAGATGGTTTTGAAATGGCTCCTCCTGTAGTAACTTGAGAAATCCCAGGAACTTTAGAAACAGCATCAATAATATTTGTTCCGGCCGATTGAGCTAATTTCTCTCTGTTTACAGAAACTACAGCCAAACTATTTGTTTTGTTATTAGAGCTGTATGGCGTTCCGGTAATTACCACTTCGGCACTTTCAATAACTGAAGCTTCCAAAGCAAACGTAACTGTCGCGTTTGAACTCAAATCTACTTGTTGAGAAGTGGTTTTGTA
>SEDG01000509.1 GCA_004295885.1 Pedobacter sp.
GTTTCTACTTCCATCCAACCCTGATTATCAAAGTAATTACGCATCGTGTTAATCACTTTAGAGCGATTAATGAAGATTTGTTTGTAATCTGGGTTAACCGTTAAATCTACATAACGCATTCTATAACGCAACTCTGGATTTGTAAAGCCGTCATAAACGTTTCCTTCATCATCACGTTTTACAATAGGTAAAGGACGTAGAGATTTAGATAAAACCGTAAATTTAGTAACGTGAACAGAGATTTCACCTGTTTGAGTTGTAAAAACATAACCCTCAATTCCAATGAAATCGCCGATATCTAATAATTTTTTAAATACAGTATTGTAAAGTGTCTTATCATCATCAGGACAAAGTTCATCACGTTTTAAATAGATTTGAATACGGCCAGTAGCATCCTGTAATTCAGCAAAAGAAGCTGCACCCATGATGTTACGTCCCATTATTCTGCCAGCAAGGCTGATGGTCTTATATGCTGTTTTATCTTTTTCGTAGTTCGCTAAAATGTCGGCTGCATTGGCATTTATTTCATAAGCTTCTGCAGGATATGGGTTGATGCCCAATTCGCGAAGTTGTTTTAATGAATCGCGACGTAATAATTCCTGTTCTGATAATCCTGTACTCATTTATAGTGTTTTGTGCAAAAGTAATAAATTCTTCCGTCATTGCGTGACGCAAACCAATCTAATGCTGTGACATTTTGTTTTTAGAAAAGCATAGGAGAATTACTATTAACCGTAGTCGGGCTATACACTACAAGTCCTCGTTTCGCTGCGCTACACTGTGGGCTTTTCGCTACTATCCCGTTTATGAAGCGAAAGCTTGTGCTAAATAGATAAGTCTAACTAGAAGCAAATTGTCAGTCTGAGCTTGTCGAAGACCAAATTAAGATTCCTTCGATAGGTTCAGGATGACAATCTTTTGGTATTTAACTACTCTGCCTCAACGCCTTCTTCATACATCGCATCAATCGCATCAGCATATTTTTTCTCTACAATACGGCGTTTTACCTTCATTGTGGGGGTAATTTCCCCTTCTTCCATGCTAAATGGATTGCGCTTTATTTTGAAGTTTTTGATACGTTCGAACTTAGCTAATTCATTAGAAATCTTTTTGATGTCTTTTTCGAACCACTCTTTAATCTCAGGGTTTTCGATAAAATCTCCTTCTTCCAGAAAGAATGAGTCTTTTAAATTGAATGTTTCCTGTAAAGTTTCTCTATTTGGAATAAGAATAGCGGTAATGAACTCACGTTTATCACCAATTAAAAACAATTGCTCAATCTTAGGGCTTTTTAAATAGATGTTTTCCACAGGTGTGGGATAAACGTTTTTGCCATAAGCATTCACAATCATGTTCTTTAGCCTATCTGTGATTTGTAAATTACCTTTATAAAAACGAGCAATATCGCCCGTATGAAACCATTTATCTCTATCAATTGCCTCAGCAGTTTCTGCAGGTTTGTTAAAATAGCCTTTCATTACACAATGACCACGAACAATTAATTCGCCTTCCTCGCTTTCAAAATCTTCATCAAAACTTTCGTAAGTTTGAATGGTTAATATTTCCTTGGTATCGTAGTTCTGGATACCTACTTCAATGCCAGGTATTACACGACCAACTGTTCCATAAACTTGTCTGTGGTATTCTGTTACCGACATAACTGGCGAAGTCTCGGTTAATCCAAAGCCTTCTAAAATTTTAATGCCTAAATCGCCAAAAAACTCTCCCACATTCTTAGGTAGGGCAGCACCTCCAGAAATCATAAATTTTAATCGTCCACCAGTTTTTTCTTTGATTTTGCTGAATACTAGTTTCTCAGCTATAGCTTTTTTAGCACTTAAAATTAAGCCTGGGTTTTTTCCTGCTTCTTTCTTAACACGATAATCGTTTCCTGTTGTTAAAGCCCAAGTAAATATTTTAGCTTTTGTTCCGCCACCTGCTGTTCCAGACTTAATTGCTTTATCGTGAATACGCTCTAACAAACGAGGTACGCAAGACATCACCGTTGGTCTTACTTCACCCATGTTTTTAGCTAATAATTCTAAGCTTTGTGCGAATGCGATTTTACAGCCTTGCGCACAACATACATGGTAAGTCGCTGTGCGCTCAAATACATGGGAAAGTGGCAAAAATGAAAGAAACGTTTCAGTTTCATCAATCACAGGAATCTGTTGCAAGCAAACATTTACATTTTCTACAAAGTTATTATGCGTTAACATTACACCTTTTGGCGTTCCTGTAGT
>SEDG01000510.1 GCA_004295885.1 Pedobacter sp.
TCAGAGTGGGGACGTGAAGAAGTATTGAGTTCGGAGTCTTAAGTCTCGAGCCGTTTACCTATATAAAATAAAATTATGACCATTATAGAAAGTACTACAGAAATAAATTTACCTATAGATAAGGTTTATAATTTTTTGGAAGATTTAAATAATCATCAACAATTGATGCCAGAGAATATTTACAACTGGTCTTCTACTACTGATGAAGCAAGTTTTACAATTCAGAACATGGCAAAATTGGCCATCAAAATTTCTAGTCGTGTACCAAATAGCGAAATTATTGCTATTCCGACAGAAAAACCGCCATTTGATGTAGAATTGAAATGGACAGTTACGCCAAATGATAATGGTGGAACAACTGCAAAACATACACTTTCTGCAGATTTGAATATGATGATGAAAATGTTAGCGGCTGGGCCATTGCAGAAATTGGCCGATTACCAAACACAAAAATTAAAGGAAGTTTTAGGGTAAGCCAACTTATAACGAAAGCACTTCAATGAAGAAGTGCTTTTTTATTTTACCTCAAACTCTTGAGTTTTTCTAATAAGCAACCCATTAAGTGCAACACCTTCTAAAGTAATTAAATACTTACCAGGTTCATCAGCAGTAAAACAGCTCAAGTTCACCTTGCCATCTTTATCAGTAATTAAATTTGGGTTCCAGTATATAGTTGATCTTAAATCTGCCATTTTATCGTTTTTGTTAACTACATCGTAGGCTGGCGAATAAAATTGTTTTGTAACCGCATAACCTTTAGGCTTTATCCTAGACATTCCAGTCTCTTGTTTCGTATTATATTTAGTTCGCTTAGTTTCTAATGTTAGGTAAACTACACCATATTTAGAACTCCCATCACGTGAGTCAAAATTGGCAAAATGCCTCATTCCCAACGCGTCAGAAGTGCCACTTCCCTTTATAATTTGCACACCAGATAATGCCATCGGATTTACAGAACTTAAATCATTAATAGGAATTCCGTCTAACAGTACTAACATTTTACCTATAAGTCCCTTTCGCATACCGTAAATATTATTATTCCTGATCAATACACCATTAAATTTATTTAGCAAACTTGTTATGTTACCTGCACTTTGCAAATTTTCTGGTGTAACAGTATAGTCAGGTTCAAAAAAGGCTGGAATTGCAGACCTGGCGATTACAGGTTGCTTGCGACCTTTAATCACAACCTCCTTAAGCATTGTACCCTTGTTTACCAAACCAAATTTGTTCATTTCGTTATACATCTTTTCAGTATGATATAGGTATTTTACAAACGAACTACTTGTTGGTAATTTTATAAATGAAGAAGTTTTAAATAATGTTGGTTCACTTGCATCTAATGTAATCTTTACGTTATTCCTATCCTTTGTGTTTTTTGCCCTCACAATGAAGGTCGTGCTGTCGGTAAAACTTAATTCGTCAAAAACGAAATGCCCGTTTACATCTGCAACTGTATCAATTAAGGCAACCATTGAAGGAACGAATAAATTAACCTTTCCGAATGGAATAGGTTTATTGCTAAGATTGGTAATTGTTCCGCTAATAGATAATCCTTTGTCAGAATTGTATTTAAAGTTGTTTTTCTTTTCGTTCTGCACATCTGCCCAATTAAATCTTCTCCATCCTTGGGTTAACATTAACAAATCTAAATGGCGAACTTTTTGTTGGTCGATGTTTGTAAAATAATAATTAGGTTTCTCTACATAGCCCTTCAAGTCTGAGGTAAGCAATAGATTTGAAAGAATTGTCTGCGCATCTTCTTCAGCAGCCATCACTTTATCGTTATTGATTACGGCAACCGAAAAACTCCCTACCTGTCCCCTATCGCCCCTATCAGAGATATTTATTGACATATTTACTTTTTCTCTTTTTTGATAAGACTCTTTGACTTCAATTTTAGCATTGGCTAATTTGTCTTTTGGCTGTATGAAAACTAATCGTTCAGCAATTGGTTTAACATCAGAAGAGAATAAAGTAACCTGTACTATGCCTTCAGAAAATAGTTTTTTCGATAATTTTGAAGTCATTGATGTTTTTTCCATCTTAATAATTGTAGAATAATCTACTAACCCATTGGTTTGGGCAACAACCATCACATCTTTGCCTATTGCTTGTCCTACAGTTTCTATTTTTAGCAACAAATTTTCTTCATCTAGATGATTAAGACTCATTACATACCCATGATCCATTGCCTTTGGCAGTGGAAAGCGTTTTTCTAAACCATTTTTTAAGTTGATAAC
>SEDG01000511.1 GCA_004295885.1 Pedobacter sp.
GTTAAGGTGTTAAAATATTCAACGCCTTTGGCATCGCAGATAGCTTTGATTAAACTTGTGGTTACGATAGTAGAAACCACGTATTCATTACCTGTCAATTTTCCTTTTTCTTCCCAAGCGGTTAGTAAATAGTTAATTAGCAAACTTCCAGTTTGATTTCCGTTTAATAAAACAAATTCACCATCATTATTTTTAACGGCAATACCAACACGGTCGGCATCTGGGTCAGTTGCTAAAACTAAGTCAGCATCAAGTTCTTCCGCTTTTTTAATGGCTAAACTTAAAGCATCTTTTTCTTCAGGATTTGGATAAACAACAGTTGGGAAATTTCCATCTGGCTTACTTTGTTCTTCAACTATGTTAACATTCGTAAAACCAAATTGAGCTAAAGCTTGAGGTACCAAGGTAATTCCAGTTCCGTGGATAGGAGAGTAAACAATTTTTAAATCGTGCTCACGAGCAATAGCATCTGGCGATACCGAAAGTGCAGTAATTTTATCTAAGTAACTTTTGTCAATTGCTTCTGCTATTAATTCAATGTTACTTTCAACTCTGTCAAATTTAACTTCATCGATACTTTTAATGGCAGCAACTTCATCCATTACCATTTTATCGTCTGGAGAAGTAAACTGGCCCCCATCATTGCCATAAGCCTTGTAGCCGTTGTATTCTTTTGGATTGTGAGAAGCAGTTAACATCACACCACTTTTGCAACCTAATTCGCGTATAGCAAAAGAAAGTTCTGGTGTTGGACGCAAAGCTGAGAAGAAATAAACTTTAATGCCATTTGCTGAGAAAACATCAGCAGTAATTTTTGCGAAATAATCTGAATTATTTCTGCTATCATGCGCTATGGCTACACTGATTTTTTCTCCTGAATATTTCTTGTTCAAGTAGTTGGCCAAACCTTGTGTAGCAGTTCCAATGGTATATTTGTTAATGCGGTTAGAACCAGCTCCCATAATTCCACGCAATCCGCCAGTTCCAAACTCTAAACTTCTATAAAATGAATCTGTTAATTCAGTAGTCGAATTATTATCTAATAAAGCCTGAATCGAATTTTTTGTTTCTTGGTCGTAATTGCCGTTGAGCCATTCATTAATGGTTGCTAGGGTGCTTTCTTCTAATTGCATTTTTAAATTTGATTGATGTTAGTATTATAAATACAAAACAAAATTAAAATTGTTCAGGTCTATTTACGAGAACGTTATCAGAATTTTATTTTGTCATTTTGGCGAAAATTAGACCTCTTTTCCTTATTTTCACGCCCCGATACAATAATAAGAAAAATACGCATTCTAAAATTAAAAATGAAGATATTAAAATTTGGTGGAACGTCTGTAGGTAGCCCTGAGCGAATGACAAAACTGTTGGATATCATTAATCCAGCTGAAGAACAAATAGTTGTATTATCAGCAGTGTCCGGTACAACAAACAGTTTAGTGGAAATTTCTTCTAAGTTATTGAAGGAAGAAAAGGATGAGGCTATCAAAAGGTCAGGAGGTAGTTGGTTATCATTTTAATTTTTTAGCATCATTAGCCAACGATTTATTTACCAATATTGAAGATAAAGTTGTTTTAGCGCAGGGCGAATTGTTATCAACTACCTTATATCATATCTATTTAAAGTCGATAGGAGTACCTTCTGTACTTTTACCTGCTTTAGATTTCATGAAAATTGATGAAGATAACGAGCCAGATATCCCCTTCACAACAGAACATTTAACTCCATTGTTAGCCAAACACAAAGGAAATAACTTATTTATTACACAAGGCTTTATCTGCAGAAATAGCTTTGGTGAGGTTGATAATTTACGCAGAGGCGGAAGTGATTATACGGCATCATTATTAGGTGCTGCAATTTTAGCAGAAGAAGTTCAAATATGGACGGACATTGATGGAATGCACAATAACGACCCTAGAATTGTAAAAGGAACTAAGCCAATTTCTCATTTATCTTTTGATGAAGCAGCTGAGTTAGCTTATTTCGGTGCAAAAATTCTGCATCCACAATCTGTTTTTCCAGCCCAGAAATATAAAATCCCTGTTAGGTTATTAAATACAATGGAGCCAAAAGCTTTAGGTACAGTAATTAGTACGGAGAGCGAAAAAGGTAAAATTAAATCTATTGCAGCTAAGGATGGAATTACCGCTATTAAAATCCAATCGAGTAGAATGCTTTTGGCTTATGGTTTCTTAAGAAGGATTTTCGAGATTTTTGAGCGATATAAGACGCCAATCGATATGATTACTACGTCTGAGGTTGCGGTTTCCTTAACAATAGATTTTATAGATAACCTAGAAGAGATTATAAAAGAATTAAACTCTTTTGGTAGTGTTGAAATTGATAAAGACCAATCGATTATTTGTGTAGTGGGCGATTTTGGTGCAGAAAAACACGGTTATGCGGCTAAGGTTTTAGATTCAATTAAACATATTCCAGTGAGAATGATTTCTTACGGAGGCAGTGCTTATAACATTTCACTTTTAGTGGGAACAGAAAACAAGGTTGAAGCTTTAAGAAGCTTACACGATAGGATTTTCGAATAACTAAAATCGTTTTCGTAGATATACATAGACTAGGACAAATAGTAGCAAGAGGACAAAGGAAAGTCGAATTCTTCTTTCAAACTCCTTTCTAGTAATCTTACCTCGTCTATAATCGAAATAATTACCGGCATACATAATTGCCAAAAAGACCAAGAATAATATTAATAAAAATTTCAAAGATTATGTTTTCCGATAAAGATATAGCACATTTCTCGAATTTAGAAACTCCATTTTACTATTACGATTTAAATTTGCTGGAACGCACACTAAAAGCTTGTGAAGAAGCTTCGAGTGTTTACAAGTTTCACGTTCATTACGCAATGAAGGCAAATTTTAATCCGCTGGTTTTAAAGGCAATTGAGAAGATTGGTTTTGGTGCCGACTGCGTGAGTGGAGGAGAAGTTAAGAAAGCTATTGAAGTTGGTTTTTCAAAAGACAAAGTTGTTTTTGCTGGTGTAGGAAAATCTGACAAAGAAATTAATGATGCATTAGATAATGATATTTTTTGTTTTAATGTAGAATCGGTTCAAGAATTACAAGTAATTAATGAGCTTGCGGAAGCAAAACAGAAAGTTGCTAAGGTTGCCATTCGTATTAACCCAAATGTTGATGCGCACACCCATGCGAACATCACCACTGGTTTAGATGAAAATAAATTCGGCGTAAATTCTTGGGATATGCCAGCTTGTGCGGCTATTTTAAATATTTCACCAAATCTAGAATTTATTGGGATTCACTTTCATATTGGTTCTCAAATTACCAATATGGATGTTTATAAAAACCTTTGCATACGTGTTAACGAGTTTGCCACTTGGTTTGAGGATCATGGTTTTAAAGTAACTGTTCTAAATGTTGGTGGTGGATTAGGAATCGATTATCACAATCCAGAGCAACAAATACCAGATCTTAAATCATACTTTAAAATATTCTCAGATTTCTTGGAAGTAAAACCTTACCAAGAAGTTCACTTCGAATTGGGGAGAGC
>SEDG01000062.1 GCA_004295885.1 Pedobacter sp.
GCATCGCAAAAGCGGATAAATGAATTTTTACAATTGGAACCCGACATTACATCCAGCAATGCTGAAGAACCGGTATTTGATGGTAAAATCAGTTTCAAGAATGTAAGCTTTACGTATCCAGACACCGGAATTGAAGCCCTAAGAGAGGTGAGTTTTGAAGTAGAAAAAGGGCAATTTGTAGCTATTATTGGCAGAACAGGTTCTGGAAAATCCACACTGGCCAACCTAATCATGCGGATGTACGATACAGATGCTGGTCAAATAGAAATAGATGGCAAAGAATTGAGGAACTTAAACCTCAACAACTTCAGAAATCAAATCGGATTTGTGCCACAAGAGGTTTTCTTGTTCTCTGATACGATTAAAAACAACATCGCTTTTGGCTTAAGTTCGGTTAAAGAAGGGCAAGTTGAACAAGCTGCAAAAGATGCGGCAGTTTACAATAATATTATCGACTTCGATTTGAAATTTGAAACGATGCTAGGTGAAAGAGGCATCACCTTATCTGGCGGACAAAAACAACGCGTTTCTATAGCAAGGGCATTAATCAAGGAGCCTAAGATATTAATATTCGACGATTGCCTTTCTGCAGTTGACACTAAAACAGAAGAGGAAATTTTAAGTAATTTGGGTAAAATAATGAAAGGCAAAACGAGTATTCTAATTGCCCATCGTATTTCTACCATAAAAAACGCAGATAAAATCCTCGTTCTAGATGATGGAAAAATCATTGAACAAGGCACACACGACGAACTGCTCGCAAATAATGGTGCTTATGCAGAAATGTATGACAATCAATTATTAGAAGAAGAAAATCGATAAAAGATTTGATAGGATAAACGTGCGGTATCTACGTAGTTTAATTTATTCAAAAATGATAACAATTTCTATTTTGATTTAATAATTATTGCTTTATATTTACCGCAACCTTAAACTAATAGTACACACAACAATGGGAGATTTTGACAACAAAGAGAGAGAAGAAGTTTTTAGCAAGAAAGTAAGAGCGGGTAAGCGTACCTATTTTTTTGATGTAAAAGCAACACGTTCAGGCGATTATTACCTTACTTTAACAGAAAGTAAAAAAAGATTAGAGGATGGTGTATTTGTAAAACATAAAATCTTTTTATACAAAGAAGATTTTGAAAAGTTTACTGAAGGTTTAACTGAGACTGTAGAGTATATCAAATCTCATCAGGACGTAGTTGAAAAACGTTACGAATATTCTGAGAATGCAGAATATACGCATACGCCAAAAACAGATAGCGACGATTTTTCTTTCTAAGAAAATCACATATTAAAAAAGCCTCCCGATGTAAATTGGGAGGCTTTTTTAATGCTTCGAATTCACGAACATTGGATAAATGCCACCCCAAGCACCAAGCCTTGCCAAAGCTAATCATTCCTTAACATTCATTCTATGCTAACAGGGACTCAACAGGGGCTTGACAGGGATATTACAGGGACTTGACAGGGACAAATACCCTGTTAACTCCTTCATAAATACCTGTTTAATTTATGTTTGCTATCTTTTATTCTTATATTGTTTAAAAACAACGATATGGCAAGGATAAAAAATGGAATACACGGCGCATTTAGTGGAAAAATAGGCAAGGTAGTTGGCTATGTGAGTAAAGGTCAGGGTATAATGAGAACACAGGGCGAGAGAACCACGCCACCCACACCAAAAGAACTGTTGAATAGAAAGAAATTTGCTACTTCACAAAAGTGGCTTTCACCCTTGACGGACTTCTTAAGAATAGGATTTAAAGACTACCAACCTACTTATGAAGGCTTTGTGGCAGCTAAATCCTATAACCACAGAAATGCACTCCTATGTGATGAGGAGAATAATTATTATATAGATCCCGCATTGGCACTGGTAAGCTATGGTAACCAACCAGTCCCAGCGAATGCGAGTGCAGTTTACACCCCCGAGAAGGGAGTGACATTTACTTGGAGCAAAGAGGGTAGTTATGCACACAACGACTATGCCATGGTGTTGCTATACAACGTAGACGACGAGAAGGCGCAGTACCATCCAGCCATCGCAACTAGGAAAACAGGGACGGCTTCATTTAGTGTAGCTGATCGATTTTTAGGTAAAACCATTCATTTATACTTAGCCTTCACTTCTGATGACCAGAAGCAGAGGAGCAAAAGCATTTACCTTGGGAAGTTAGCCATACCCGCCTAGCTATCGAAATTCAATGGCAGCACGGTTAGCCAAATCCGAGTAAGTGAGGCTCAACCATCAAAACTAGGAGGTCACCTTATGACAGATCCTCACCCAGTAGGCAGGACTTTTTATTATATATTAAGGAAAAGCGCATGGTATAGAATCAAAAAAACTTGCCAGATTTAAACTAACAAGGACTATATTTTATGCCTTAACAAGTACACGAGGTGTCCATTCAAATTATCCTACTGCGCTACTTCCCAATACTGCACCGACAATGGTAATAACATAAAGACTTATTATAATGATTGTAATAATGCCCCAGTATTTAAATAGCGATTTCATTTTACCCATTGCCTCATTCAAGCTTTCCTGCTCTCCATATAAAATACCAACCTTAGCTTTGTTAGCATATTTAAACATCAATAAACTAGGGTAAAATATAGCGAAGGCATACATTAAAAATACAACCGTAATTACTGCACTACCAGCTCTTGCAAGTTCTCCTGTCATCAAGGCGAGGCTTGGATTAGAACTCATGATTGCGCCAAACATAAAAGCACCAATTACTAGCAATCCTGTTAAAACAAAACCGACAATAGCCAAAAAGCTTGCCCATTTTGCAGTATCATATATATAACTTCTAATTTCTTCCGTAACAGTTAAAGGTTGCCCTTCTTTATGTATTGGTTGTGTTTCGTTAATTTCTTCCATTTTAATTTAATTATTCTCTGTTACCAAATATAAACATATTACCCATCTTAATGTTTAGCATTGAATAATTTACTAGGCAAAGGCCTTAAAAATTAATATCTTTGCGCCCTTTGGGAAATAGTCAATGGGCTATGGACCATAGACTATTGACTATTTCACTACAAATAAAAAAATATAAATGGCATTACAATGTGGTATAGTTGGCTTACCAAATGTGGGTAAATCAACCTTATTTAACTGTTTATCTAACGCAAAAGCTCAAGCAGCTAATTTTCCGTTCTGTACAATTGAACCAAATATCGGTGTAATTACCGTTCCCGATGACCGTTTAACCAAACTAGCTGATTTAGTAAAACCTAACAAAGTACAACCTAATACAATTGAGATTGTAGACATCGCAGGTTTAGTAAAAGGTGCATCTAAAGGCGAAGGTTTAGGTAATCAATTTTTAGGAAACATTAGGGCTACAAGTGCAATTATCCACGTTTTACGTTGTTTTGATGATGGAAACGTAATTCACGTAGATGGTTCTGTTGATCCAATTCGTGATAAAGAGATCATAGATACTGAATTACAGTTAAAAGATTTAGATACCGTTACCAAACGTATTCAGAAAGTTGAGAAAATGGCTAAAACTGATAAGGAAGCCAAGAGAACTTTCGACATCCTTTCTGTTTTTAAAGCACATTTAGAAACTGGAAAATCTATCCGCACGGCGAATGTAGAAAAAGATGACTTCGATTTTATTGAAGATTTGGGCTTATTAACCCAAAAACCAGTTATGTACGTTTGTAATGTTGATGAAGGTTCAGTAATTGATGGCAATAAATATGTTGATTTAGTTAAAGCTAGCGTTGCCGAAGAAAATGCTGAGGTTTTGATCATCTCAGCTAAAATCGAATCAGAAATTGCTGAATTAGAAAGCTACGAGGAACGCCAAGAATTTTTAGCCGATTTAGGTTTAACGGAATCTGGGGTAAACAAATTAATTAGAGCGGCGTACCGTTTGTTAGACTTATATACTTACTTTACTGCTGGTGTACAAGAAGTTAGGGCTTGGACTATCACCAAAGGTTTTACTGCACCTCAAGCTGCTGGTGTAATTCATACTGACTTCGAAAAAGGGTTTATCCGTGCTGAAGTTATTAAATACAACGATTTCGTAACCCTAGGTTCTGAGGCAGCTTGTAAAGAGGCTGGTAAATTAGGCGTAGAAGGAAAAACTTACATTGTAGAGGATGGCGACATCATGCACTTCAGATTTAACGTTTAATCCTCACCCCGACCATCTCCTGAAGGAGAGAGAAACAAGTTGCGCATTAGTTGGTGTCTCAGCAACCACAAAAAACAAAAAAGCTACTTCAATAGAGGTGGCTTTTTTTATGATTAGAAAAGCAGTGACAGCAGCTTTGACTAATGTTAATCGGGCTATGCGCTGCAATCTTTTTGTTTTTAGCTTTGACAACTTTCTTTCCGTCGTGCTATTAAGTTGTCAAAGCTTAAGAAAAACAAAAAGTATTTTCGCTACTATCCCGTTTAGTTATCATTGTCTAGTGCTACTATTAGGCATGATAAAATGCCAAGCTAGAATTACACTAAAACTAAGCAGACAAAGTGTTGATCCTAAGAAAATACCAGAAAGAATTTCTCTTTTCATCACATCCCACCAATCTTTAATGGTAACCTCTCCTAGTGCCATGGCCTGAATAATTAAAGTTGCAGCCTGTGAACCACTATTGCCACCACTAGAAATAATTAAAGGAATAAAAGTAGCTAGAATAACCACTTTCGCAATTTCGTGTTCAAAGTTAGACATTGCTGCAATGGTTAACAACTCGCCAAAAAATAACACGATGAGCCAAATGACCCGCTTTTTATAAAGCTCAAAAACAGAAACATCTAAATAAGGCTCATCTAAAGCCTGGGTACCTCCCATTTTCTGAATATCTTCTGAATATTCTTCGTGGGCAATCCATAAAATATCATCGATGGTAACAATACCCAATAGTACGTTTTGGTCGTCTATTACAGGCAAGGCCACTCGATTATTCATCTTAAAAACCTGGATTGCTTCTTCCTGAGGATCATTTACCTTTAAGGCAATTAACCGATTATCCGTTAGTTCACCAATTTTAACTTCTGGGTCTGCCAATAGAATTTCACGAATTCGAATATCATCCAACAAAACGCCATCCTTATCAATTACGTAAACAACATCTATGGTTTCAGAATTTTTGCCATATCTACGAATGTGAGAAAGCACTCTACTAACCGTCCATTCTATTTTTACAGCAATAAAATCGGGGGTCATCATCCTGCCCACGCTATCTTCTTCGTAACCCAATAAGTGTAATGCTTCTATCCTATCATTATCTGATAAAAGAACAAGGAGTTTTTTTACGGCATCGCCTTTCAATTCTCCAAAAAGCGCAGTTCTATCATCTGGAGGCAACTGTCTGATGATTTCCGTTAATTTATTGCTTTGCAGTTTTTTAATGATACGCTCTTGCGTAGGGAAATCGAGGATACGAAAAACGTTAACTGCCCTTTTAATAGAAAGTGTTTCGATAAACTTTACGGCATATTGTGGAAGCTCATCTATTAAATGTTCTACATCAGAAATATTAAGCTCATTTAGATAGGTTTTTAACTGCCTGTCACTATCGCTTTCCAACAATTGCAATACTTCGTCAACCAGCAGTTCTTCCATAGCCATTACAAAATTAGATTACATCTTAGCCTTAATACATCGTTGTGCAAAAGTGGCTTTTTCTTTTTAAAAAATCCAATTTAATAGTTAGGGAAGTAAATAATGAAGAAATAAATAATTATTGATCCATAGTTCGCCATTAAAGGCTTAAGAAGATTACTTATATTTGTAGCCTGTTCCCGTAGTTCAATGGATAGAATTATGGTTTCCGGTACCATCGATATGAGTTCGAATCTCGTCGGGAACACAAAAGGCTTGCTTAATGTAAGCCTTTTTTATTGATGATTATTTCTATTTAGTTAAACAACATTAACTCAAAAATTGCTTTTTTTGCTTTTTTAGTTAACTTTAAAAATGTCTATATAAGACAAAAAAATAGCTAGCCGATGAGATTCCGCATATCCGTTATTACATTATTACTTTTCGCGTGTAATACCCTTACTTTCGCCCAAAGTGCTGATGATCTTTTTACACAGGCACGCAAAGCCGCATTTGACGAGTCAAACTATCCAAAAGCGATTATCTTAAGTAAAACTGCCTTGAAGGGAAGCCCAGATTATCCAGACATAAGGGTTTTTTTAGGCAGATTATATACTTGGAGTAAAAAACCAGACAGCGCTAGAGCAGAGTTTAATTATATCATTGATAAACAACCAGGTTATGAAGATGCCTATGTTGCATTAGGTAATTTAGAATTTTGGAATGACAACACCGAAAAAGCATTAACAGTAGTTGAAAAAGGCCTTAAAGCTGTTCCCAATTCTGAAACTCTTAATCTATTAAAGGCGAAACTACTGAACGATTTAAAACGATGGGAAGAAGCTGATGTGTTATTGGTTGATATCTTAAAGAAAAACCCTTCTTTAACGGAAGCTCGTTCCTTAGCGAGTAGGGTAAAAGAAAATAGCGCAAAAAATAAAGTTGGCGTTAATTATAGCTTTATCTATTTTGATAAACAGTTCGCAGATCCTTGGCATATTGCTAGTGTTGATTATAGTAGGCAAACCAAGTATGGCTCCATCGCTGGAAGAGTAAATTATGCGAATAGATTTAACAGCAGTGGGCTGCAATTTGAAATTGATGCCTATCCAAGAATTTCTAATACCTTTTATGCTTATGTAAGCGGTGGTTATGCAACGGAAGCTGGTGTATTTCCCAAATATAGAGCTGGCTTCTCTCTTTACGCCAACTTGGCGCATAGTTTTGAAGCAGATGCTGGTTTTAGATATCTTAGATTTAGCGACAATACGTTTATTTATACAGCATCAATTGGAAAATACTATAAAAACTACTGGTTTAACCTTAGAACATATTTAACTCCATCCACCAGCAATGTTTCTCAATCATTTTCATTAAATACTAGATATTATTTTGGCGGGGCCGATGACTATTTAAGCCTAAGCTTAGGAACGGGGATCTCTCCAGATGAGCAAAATAACGTATTGATTAATGCCACTAATTACAAACTGAAATCAAATAGCGTTTCTTTAGGTCTACGAAAATCTTTTAAAACATTTAATATTTTAACCTTGAATTTAGGTTTAGAAAACCAAGAATATTTAAAGGGCGTGAAAGGCAATCAACTTGATGCGAGTATAGGTTACATCAGAAGATTTTAGTGATCATGAAAAAAAACAAACTCGTTCTCTTTATAGCCTTTATTTTTGCTATTCCCGTACTGATGTTTATGTTCTGGTGGCTGAAACCTAAAAATAAAATGGTTGTAGCCATTATAGATAAGACGGTTTTAACAAGCGATGGCCAAGAGCATATCTCCTTAACTTGGATTTTAAATCACGAGAGACTAACCAAAACCAATACAAAGAGATACAATATTCGGAATGACTATTTCGGCTTTTTCCCGAAGGATAACGAGAAGTTTAGACTTAAAGGTTTAGAGCGTTTTACAGATGTACAATTAAAGCAACTAAGTGATGATGCTGACATTGCCTATTTTACCGACACTTATGGCATCTACAAGAAAGAGTGGTACAATCAACATACCGATCAGCGTAGCTCGGGTATATTGTACGGTGGGTTAAGTGAAAAGGATTTAGATTTTCTAGCTTTAATGAAAGCTAAAAAAAAGCTCATCGTTACAGAGTTTAACACTATCGGTTCTCCTACTACTCAACAGAATAGAAGCCGTTTCGAAAGTATGTTTGGTATGCATTGGACGGGCTGGACAGCGAGGTATTTTGACAGCCTTGACACCTTAAAAAATACCGAACTTCCAAAGTGGTTGGTAAAAAACTATAAAACATCCAATAATAACAAGTGGACGTTTAAACGAGCCGGTATTGCATTTGTGAGTGATCTTGATCAAGTTGTAATTTTAGAAGATGCAACCCATTTAACCAATGATATACCAATGATTGTGACAAGTAAATTTGGTATGGAAAAGTTTGGACTACCTGAAAGGATGAAATATCCTTTTTGGTTCGATGTAATTGTACCGAACAATAAAGTCAATCAAAACATATCAAATTTCGAGATTAGCACTAATCAAAAGGGAAAAGCAGAATTAGCGAAGTATGGTATTCCCGCTAGCTTCCCAGCTGTTTTAATGCACAATGGAAACGACTATAAATTCTATTATTTCTCTGGAGATTTCTGCGACAATCCATTATCAATGACCTCTTCATACTTTAGAGGAATTGAATTTTTTAAGTTCTTAATGTACGATACCGAAGATAAAATGGAACGCAAAAGTTTCTTCTGGAATTTTTACAGGCCATTGATGACAACCATTTTGAAAGAACAAGCCAATAAAAAATAATTACTGTTTATTTGGCGAGTAATTTTTTATTAATGAATCTGGCCATATCTTAACACCAGTAGCTATTTTATTATTTCGCTTTTTAAAGTTTTCGAACTTGTTTTTCATTTGATTGAGAACTCCTTCGTCTTCAATTGCTACTTCTTGCATATTATTATCAAGCTTAAACAAAGTATTTCCGTTTAAATGATATTCTCCCATAACAAAATCTAACATATCTGTTTTGGTCTGAATCATCGGGTACTGATGTATGTTTCTAAAATTACGAGCGGTATCAAGTCCTGTTCCCATCCAGCTAGATTGAGCTGGAATTTTCGTTTTGTAATTGGTTTTTAGATAGGCTAAGATACTCGGCGCTATATCAAAATGTGTAGAGATAGATTCCATCTGAGCCGTACGTTTTAGCATGGGCGAGAAAATTATCAAGGGCACATGGTAACGATCAATTTTATTATTCATTGGTATTTCGGGCATTCTATGGTCGCCAGTTATTACAAAAATAGTATTAGCATAATCACTTCTTTTTTGATACTTAACAAAGAAATTTCGCAAAGCCTCATCGGTATATAAGATACTTGAATATTGCAATTTATAATTACGATAGGTTGCCTTTTTATTTTCGTCGAAATTTAGCTGGCTCATTCTTGTTTCAAACAACTTAAGATACTTCTCTTGATTATTGATTAAGAACGGATTATGTGTTGCAACCGTTAAAACCACGCTAAGTTCAGGCTTTTGAGGCGATTGGCTTCTTGTATTTAAGAAATAATCAAATAGCTGATCATCGGCGTAACCCCAAGTAAAACCATTTTGAACAGGCAACTTTGTGTAGCCATTTGGAAAACTTGCAGCGTCTTTTATTTCATCAACAGCGTTTTTTTGCAAAAAGGTTTTCATGTTATCGAATTTCGAATCGCCGCCATAATAGAACGAAGAACGGTAATTATTATGTTTCAATAAACTGTATAACGACAAATGATCTGGCATTTTATCATTTAATTCCAAAAATCCATTTTTTGCAAATGGTAGCGAGCCCATTAATGACGGTAAAACAGCGAATGTTCTACCACCTTCGCTTAAAAAGTTTTTCCAGTATAAACTTTTGTTGGCAAGAGAATCTATAAAAGGAGTAAAATTACCTAAGTATGCACCTTCATTTGTAAACGCCCTTCCTAGGCCTTCAACTAAAATAAAGACAATATTTGGTGACGTTTTACCAGGATTCATAAAAGGAGTTAATACATCAGCCGTTTGCTCCTTATGCAGAAAAGGATACTCGCCTTCATTAACGTATTCGAAATTTATGAGGCTTGAGTTACCGCTTTCATAATCAGCGATGTAACTATCACTGTAAATATCTAGCTCTTCGGTTGGAGGGAAGAAATAGTCATAAGATGCTGAGAAGAAGTAATCGGACTTATTTACAACAAGGTTATTTGCAAAGTCTGATTGAAAAGCTGTACTGCCAATCGAATTTACGTTAACAAGCAACAACAAAAGTGAAATTATCGGAAATATTAGCGCAATCTTTCCTGATACATTAATTTTTTTAGGGAAGAATTTTAAGGCAAATATTAATCCCGCTAGCAGCAACAAAAAACCCAAGATAATCCAGATGTTTAAACTTCCAGATGCACCAACAGTTTGTTTAATATCTGCAATGGAATATCCATATAAATCGCCACCTAAGGGCAATAAAGAAGCATTAAAATAATTAATCAGTAGCAACTGGGTTATCGCCAAAAGAAAAATTAAAACATAGCTTATAACTACTGCAGCCTTTTTTGAAACAAAGTATATAATCACAAACAGCAAGTATTCTAGCCACAACCATTTGAGCCAAAAAACGACACCTTTCAGTAGAGAAAGTCCGATAACACTGAAGATATGTTCCGGAAATTCATGTGTAAATCCATTAAATAGAATTTCGAAAACACTTAATACCAGCAAAATACCCAACCAAACTAAAAAAATTCTAGCAAATTCTTTAGTCACATTATACAGTTGTTGCAATTTATTGTTTCTTGAATCCTTGTCCATATTTGCAAATTAACTATTTGGTTTCTTTGGCGAAGAAAGCCCCTGCCTAGTCATTTCTCCCCATGAGTTTTTCTTTTGATAAAGATCAATATTTCCCTTAATGGATGACCAGACAACAAACGGGTGGAAAACAAATGGTTCAATAAGTGCTGTTCCAATTAACCTTGCAATATCTCGATACCTGCTGTATTGATTATAAGTTAACACCTCCATTAGAATAGCAAAAATAGAGTACATGATACCGAAGCTGAACACCAAGCCTAATAAGCCGAAGAAAAAATACCAATTTGTTAAGCCAAAAAGCGCAAGAACAATAAAACAAGACATTCCTACAAACTCTATAATAGGCGCTAGATATTCAAAAAAGAACCAATACGGATAACTCAACATTCCTAACAGTCCATATTTGGGATTGAAAAACATGACTTTATGCATTCTCAGTGTTTCGATGGTTCCCCTTGCCCATCTATTTCTTTGTCTGCCTAAAATTTTAAATGATACGGGAGCTTCTGTCCAGCACAATGGGTCGGGTATAAAACTAACTTTATAAGGTTGATTAAGTTCTTCCATATATCGTCTCATTCTAACAACGAGTTCCATATCTTCCCCAACGGTATTATGATCATAGCCGCCACATTTCACAGCAATTTCTTTATCAAATGCTCCAAATGCCCCAGAAATTAATAAAAGGCCATTCAATCTGCTCCAAGCCATCCTCCCTAACAAAAATGCCCTGATATATTCAAGGGTTTGCATTCTAGGTAAAAAAGTATTTGGAAGGTTTATTTTTACCAACATTCCATCTTCAATGGTACATCCGTTTGCAATCCTTATTACACCTCCTGTGGCAATAACTCTTTTATCGGTATTCTCTAAAAATGGTTTAGCTAGCTTAAGCAGTGCATCTTGTTCAAGTATACAATCAACATCAATACAAACAATATATTCTTTCTGTGAAATATTTATACCAACATTTAAGGCGTCGGCCTTGCCTCCATTTACTTTATCTACAACAATTAACTTGCGGTATTTTTTTGCTCTACTTTTATAAACTCCTCTAACTGGTTTGGTTGCCACTTGCTGGTTAACGAAAAAGTCACTTTTATATAAATCATAAGCAGCAATGAGTTTTTCTAGCGAATCATCTTTACTCCCATCGTTAATGATAATTACTTCTAAATTATTGTAGTGTATGGATAATAATGAACGCACATTTTCTATAACATTTGCTCCTTCATTGTATGCTGGAGCTAGAATACTCATACCAGGAGCCTGAGTGGAGCTTGCCAATGCTCTATAATCTGTAAAGCTATTCTTAAATAAATATTTTCTAATTTCTCCAATTGAATACAAACCGATAAACACATATAGGCTCAACAATACAATTGAGTAAAGTAAAATACTATAGGTAAATATATCGACTAGGACGGATTGCCAACTCATATTAACTCTCCTTTAATTTGCCTAATAATCTCATCTAATGGATATTGATCGCTTTGCGGAAGGTTTTCTACCTCTTCCAACGCTTGTGGGTTTATAGCTGCTATTGTGCGAACAAGTAATCTTTTCAATTCGTTCTCATCTTGATCTAAAAACTTTATTAAAGCAGGAATATCATCATCATAACCAATGTCTTGCAATACCTTTACAATGGCTTTCTGATTTTTTAAGGTTTCTACGGGATACCTCTCTATCAAGATCCTCGAAGTATCATTGGTATAAATTTTTTCTAAAGTGTAAATAGCTTCTAATCGAATAGTCTCATTTGAATGAACCAAGAGCGCTGTTATTTGTGGATAAAGCTCAAACCGATGATAGTTTCTAACCAACTTAAGTGCAAAAACAATTACACTGACATTGCTGGATTCGAGCCATTTTTCAATGCCGCTAAAGTTATCTGGCGCAAGGCGAGCAAGCTCTTGTAATAATTTTATTTGTTGCCATTCAGAAATCTGATAAGTTACCACATCTAAAAACCTCAGGCCTTCAAAGCCGTACAATTTAACAATTGTAGTTTGGGCTTCCATCCTCACCAAATCATTTTTATTGTTAGTAGATCTGTAAATTTTATTTAAATGGGTTTTTTGACCCATGATGCCAAGCTCTTGAATTGCCTTTGCTTTTATATGCCAACGCCTACTTTTCAGTCTTTTAACTGCAAATTTATCTAAGCTAAGCTGGTTGTAAAGGCTTTCTAAATTAATTGCTGCAGTGCCTGAGATATTTTTTTTTGCGGATAAAAGTTCTTGGGTTAAAATAATCCTAAAATTTTCGTTAGGCAACATCTTTGCTGTTCTAGCCGTAATTGGAATTAGTTTGGCTTCATCTGCCTGTTCTAAAAAAATAGCATTCCTAATTAATATATCAGCCATATTCTTTAGTTTTTTATACCTGCGATCCTTGACTTTTTTGATGGTCAAAGTAATGAACATCACGAGCATCATCAAGAAAGTTACGCAAACAAAAAATATGATAATAATCTCAAAAAAAATCATCTCGAATTCATTGCTGCAAATCTCTTAACTCTTACAGAAAGTTCGCTAGGGCTAAATGGTTTTGTGATAAAATCATCAGCACCTAACTGAAAGGCTTCCAACACAATATCTTCCTGTCCCATTCCAGACAACACTATGATAGGGATTTTTTTTCCTTTATTATTTTCTGCTAAATAACCAACTATTTCGAGGCCAGACACATAAGGCATCATGATATCCGATATCACTAAATCTGGTGTATGTTCTTGAATTTTGCTTAAAGCATCACGTCCATCGCTTGCAGAAATAACTTCGTGCCCGTCTTTTTTCAACCTTAACTCTAAGGTTTTAAGCATTAATTCGTCATCTTCTGCAATTAATATTTTCATAGTTAATTCGTTATTATCAGGTTCAAATAAGGGAGAACGTTGTCTGTTACAAACAGCGTTTACTGGAACAAATGTAAGTTATCAATTTAAAACTTGTTTAGCAATTAGTTAAATTATTTAATATTTATGATGTAAAAATTTCTTTTGAAATTAATTTATTATTTAATAATGAAAATAATAGCTTTGGTGTCAGTTAATTAATCAGCATTTAGATAAATATGTCAAGTTCAAACACTCCGATTCCATTAAATGAAATGGAAAGAATTATTACGCTTTCCGACTACGATCTTGACTACTCTGGCTTGGAGAATAACTTTAAAGACATCATACACTTAGCAGCTAGGGTTGCTGGAACAGAAATATCTTTAATAAATCTTATTGACTCATTTACCCAATGGTCTATAGCTCATCATGGCTTAGAGATTGACCAAATGCCGAGGGAAGAATCAGTTTGTCAATATACAATAATGGAAGAGGATCATTTTGAAGTTGAAGATCTTTCTGCAGATGATCGATTTACTGATAAATTTTATGTAGACAAGCCCCTCAGCCTCCGTTATTATTTCGGGATACCTTTAAAAACAAGCACAGGCTTTAACATTGGTGCCTTATGTGTGCTAGACACTAATTTTAAAAAACTTACACCAGAAAAGGTTGAGCTTTTAAAGCTAATAGCAAATGAGATTGTAAACCGATTGAACACCATAAAGCTATTACAGGAATTAAAAAGCAAGTTGAATGATGCTAAAGAAACCCATAAAAGAGTTGCACATGATATTAGGGGACCATTATCTGGTATAATTGGAATTTCTGAAATCATTAGTGAACGCGGTAATGAGAATCAGCTTGATGAGGTGATGGATTTTGTGACGCTAATCCACAAAAGCAGTAGATCTATTCTTGACCTCGCCGATGAAATTTTAACGGAAGAAAAGAAGAGATTAGGCGAACCACAAGGTGATGGATTCAATCTAAGCGTATTTAAAGAAAAATTAGAAAAATTATACTTTCCGCAAGCACAAAATAAAGGCATAGCCCTACATGTAAATAACGATCCAAAATTGGCGACTATACCAATTTCAAAAAACAAATTACTTCAAATAGTGGGTAATCTCATCTCAAATGCCATTAAATTTACAGCACAGGGTGGAAGTGTTACTGTAGACTTAGATTTAGCTTTGGAGATGAATAACAAAATCTTAAAGATAAC
>SEDG01000512.1 GCA_004295885.1 Pedobacter sp.
ACGGCTTCCGCACTGCGATTGGTTTGGTCTATTACCGCAACTTTATAACCTTCCATCACATCGGTATTAAAGATAAGGCAGCCTTTATCCAACTTGTTGATGTTGATGGCTTCTTGCTCATATTTTAAGCCAAAACCGCCTTGCTCTGGGTAAACTGTTAAATAACTTTCTTTGGTTTCAGATTTGAAAATACCAATGGCATCATGCAAATCTCCTTCAATTTGAACGTTCTCGAAATACCCAACGTACAATTCTCCTGATTTTATTTTTGGGTGATTAGAAATCTCAAATAAATAGGTAGCCAGCTTTTTAGTGTTGTCATGGAAAGTTGCTCCATCAGCAAAAATCCCTGCAGCAAAATGATAAACCTCATTTAAATTAAGGTCGTTATTTGGGTGCATGAAATGATAAATTTCATTTACTTTTTCATAAGGCGATAAGAAATACTGCAACAATAATTGTTTTAGCATCTCGTCTTCCAAATGCATAGATTGGTCTGAAAGGACATAAAATTCGTCTTGAAGTTTATTGCCAATTCTATGTATAGAAAGTTCGGCTAGTGTTGCTTGAGAAAAAGTAATCATATTTTAAAAATGTGACCGCAAAGAAACGAAGATTTTATGGAACACTAGTAAAAAGAAGAACTTCTATTAAAACTCTTCGCTTACTAGTTCCTTGTTTAACATTGCTCCAACCATACTACCTCCAGCTACCGAATCTGAAACAGACCTCATCATGGTTGTGCAATCTCCTGCTGCATAAACACCATGTATATTTGTTTGCTTTAAACTATCTACAGCTATATAACCCTGTTCATTTAATTGGATATTTAAATCTGTTATAATTTTTGTGTTGTGCTCCATGCCAACTCTAGCGTAAATGGCTTCAAGTATTTGAATACTCCCGTCTTTAAATTTTATATGATTTACAACTCCATTTTCATGAACTATTTCTTCTATTTCCTTTTCAACGATGTTGATGTTTTTAGCGAGTAATTTAGCCTGATTGCTTTCCTCTATATCTACAATTCCATTTGTAAATAGCGTAAGGTTTTTTGTCCAGTTGCTAATTAATTTCGAGAATTCGAATCCAATTTCTCCATTCGCAATTACACCAGTAGTTTTACCTTTAACTTCAAAGCCATGGCAATAAGGACAGTGCAAAACAGAAATTCCCCAACATTCTGCAAAACCTTTTATAGCCGGAAAAATATCTTTAACTCCTGCGGTGATAACCAACTTCTTAGCAGAAAACATTTGTTGGTCTGAATTTGATACCGTAAATCTATTTTCAGTTTTTGATGCAGTTTCTGCAAAACCCTCCAAAAATTTTACTGTTGGATAAGCCAATACCTGAGCCTTTGCTATTGCAGCTAAAGTTGCTGGAGTTTCTCCATCTCGTGTTAAAAAATTATGTGAATGTGGCGTTTGTCTATTGCATGGTTTACCGCTGTCTATAATTAAAACGTTTCGTAAAGAACGACCTAAAGCCATACCAGCAGCCAAACCTGCATAGCTACCCCCGACAATAATTACATCGAATAATTCTTCTTTTTTCATAGCCCTGTTTTATGGCTAAAATAGTTGATAAGTGATAAATGCGGTAATTTAGGCGTAACGGTTTTGTAAAAAGAACTACTGGTTTTTGTAATATAAACCTTATTGAAGTGTAAATGCTTTTAAAGCCGAATGCAAAAGCATTGAAACGAAAAGAAGGGCTATCGTTTCCGACGCCCTTCTTCCTTTGTTTTTCTAAAAATCTTATTTTTCTTTATCGTCAATAGTTGGCTCATTTAACTCAACCAAATGTTGTTTTTGTTTTTTCCTGAAAACCATGTTCAGCACCTCAACACCAACAGAAAATGCCATACCGAAGTAGATATAGTTTTTCAAATGCATTTCATGGGCTGCCGCTGCATCCCAACCTTCAATAATTAAACTTAAACCTATCATTACCAAAAACGATAAGGCTAGCATTTTTAAAGTTGGGTGTTTGTGTATAAAACCAGCAATTTTTGGGCTGAAGGTAAACATGATAAACATTGCTATAACTACAGCGACAATCATTACTTCTAAATGTTTTGCAGTTCCACCTGCTGTAATAATGCTATCAAAAGAGAATACCGCATCTATTAACATGATTTGTAAAATTGCTGCGCTAAAACCCAAGGGCTTTTTATTTTCTTGATTTATGCTTGGGTCTTCGCCTTCTAATTTATGGTGTAT
>SEDG01000513.1 GCA_004295885.1 Pedobacter sp.
TATTTGTATTGATGCTATTGAACTTAAACAAGGAAAACGAACCTAATAAATCAGCATTGGTAAAAATTCTCGGCGTTATTGCTGGCGGATGTTTGCTGGTAACATTAGTGGGTTCCTTCAAAGCAGTATCAATTAATAGTCCGCTAGTTTTGCAAAATCCTAATTTGGGTTTGGTTAAAAACTTAGGTAAGGAGTTATTTGGACCGTTTATGTTGCCATTTGAATTGTCATCAATTTTATTGCTTACAGCGATGGTTGGTGCAGTATTGTTAACCAAAAAAGAAGAAAAAGCAAATGGATAATTTAACGTCAACAATGCAAACGGTTCCACTTAATCACTACATCTGGTTATGTGCTATTATCTTCACCATAGGTGTAATTGGTGTTTTAACCAGAAGAAATGCCATTGTGATTTTTATGTCGGTAGAGCTAATGTTAAACTCTGTTAACTTATTACTTACTGCTTTTTCAGTACACCATAATGACCCATCTGGGCAGGTATTTGTATTTTTTATCATGGCCTTGGCAGCGGCTGAAGTAGCAGTAGGATTGGCAATTATCGTAATGGTTTACAGAAATACCCAATCAATAGATATTAATGTGTTAAATCGCCTTAAGTGGTAATTATATAGAAGAAAAGGATGATAAATAGTTTACTTTGGTTAGTTCCTTTACTCCCGCTTTTAGGCTTTGTAATTAATGGCCTTGGCAGAAATACGTTTACGACCCATTAAGCGCAATTATGCTGTTAATTATTACAGGTATTGGCTTTTTAATCCATCTTTATTCGATTGGATATATGCATGAAGATGCCGGTTTCGGTAAATTCTTCGCTTATTTGAACCTATTCATTTTCTTCATGTTGATTTTGGTATTAGGCTCAAACTACATTGTGATGTTCATCGGATGGGAAGGTGTAGGTTTATGTTCTTACCTATTAATCGGATTTTGGTATACCAATAGCAATTATGCAAGTGCAGCTAAAAAAGCATTTGTAATGAATAGAATTGGAGATTTAGGCTTTTTAATTGGTGTATTTTTAATCTTCAATACTTTCGGAAGCGTAGAATTCGCAAAGATATTTCCTCAAGCTGCAAGTATGATGCCTGGAGCAGGAGTGATGACTTTAATCACCATTTTATTATTTATTGGTGCTTGCGGTAAGTCTGCACAATTACCTTTATTTACTTGGTTGCCAGATGCGATGGCGGGTCCGACACCAGTTTCTGCATTGATACATGCTGCAACAATGGTAACAGCGGGTATTTACATGATTGCTCGCTCAAGTGTGTTGTTTGATTTAGCGCCAACAACTCAAATGATTATTGCAATCATTGGTACGGCGACTGCTTTAATAGCTGCAATTATTGCTTTAACACAAACAGATATTAAGAAAGTTTTAGCTTATTCAACAGTATCTCAATTGGGATATATGTTTTTAGGATTAGGTGTTGGTGCTTATACAGGTTCTTTCTTCCATGTGCTAACACACGCTTTCTTTAAAGCATTGTTATTCTTGGGTGCCGGTTCTGTAATTCACGCCATGCATCACGAGCAAGATATGCGTCACATGGGCGGATTAAAATCTAAGCTAAAAATTACTTTTGCTACAATGATGATTGGTACTATCGCAATTGCGGGAATCCCGCCATTTTCAGGTTTCTTCTCTAAGGATGAAATTTTAGCTCACGCTTTCGAATATAATAAGGTACTTTGGGCAATAGGTTTACTAACAGCATTCTTAACGGCATTTTATATGTTCAGAATGATGTTCTTGACTTTTTCTGGCAAATATCGTGGAACACATCATGCAGAAGAGCATATTCACGAATCTCCAAAAGTGATGACTTATCCATTAATCGTGTTAGCTATTTTAGCAGCAGTTGGTGGATTAATAAATATTCCACATGTATTTGGTGGTAATGAATGGTTGGCACATTGGTTAACTGGTGCAGGTATCGCTCCAAAAGAGTTAGAGCTAAGTCATACAGAAGAATTTGCTTTAATGGGCGCTTCAGTATTAGCAGCATTAGTTGCTTTGGGCTATGCTTACACTAAGTATGTTAAAAATGCCCACGTTCCAGTTCCTGATGAAGGTAAGCGCTCAATCCTTGCAAAAATATCATATAACAAATTCTATTTGGATGAGATTTATAACGCCATTATCACTAAACCTTTAGATGCATTCTCTAAGTTTTTCTATCGCATTATAGATAAAAAAGTTATTGATGGTTTAGTAAATGGATTTGGTTGGTCGGCAACAGAGGGAAGTAAAGGTTTACGTCTTTTACAATCTGGTAATGTTGGTTTCTACATATTTATGATGGTATTCGGTATCGTCGCTTTGTTATTATATACTTATTTATCTATCGCTTAATTCGGTTCAACAACTATAAATGGAACTAATATTACTCCTATTTTTACCTCTTGTAGGTGCAATTGTTACCTCACTACTTAAAGGCAATGCTGCCAAAATAAGTGCTTTAGGTTTTGCGCTTTTATCGCTTTGCGTTACAATTGGTTTATTAACTCAATTTACGCCAGATGCAACAACACAGTTTGCAGTAAATTATCCTTGGATACAGCAATTAGGAATCAACTTCCACGCTGGTATTGATGGCATAAGTATGATTACGGTTATTTTAACAAACGTTTTAATTTTACTGCTTTAGATGGGTTTCTGTTTTATATAGGATGGGAAGCAGCTTTAATTCCGATTTACTTTATATGCGCAATGTGGGGTGGAAAAGATAGAATTAAAGTAAACATGAAGTTTTTCGTTTACACCATTGCAGGTTCACTTTTCATGCTGCTTGGATTAATCTATTTATATCTTCAAGCTAAAAGTTTTGATATCAGCGCCTTTTATGCCTTAAACCTAGATTCATATCAACAAGGATGGGTTTTTTGGGCCTTCTTTATTGCTTTTGCTATTAAAATGCCAATATTTCCTTTTCATACTTGGCAACCAGACACCTATACAGAGGCGCCGACAACTGGAACAATGTTATTGTCAGGTATTATGCTAAAAATGGGTATTTATGGCGTAATCAGATGGTTATTGCCAATTGTACCACAAGGAGTAAACGACTGGATTTGTGTGGTAATGATACTTTCAGTTATTGGAATTATCTATGCCTCAATAATTGCCTTTACCCAGAAGGATGCTAAACGTTTGGTGGCTTATTCGTCAATTGCCCACGTTGGATTAATTGCCGCCGGTATTTTTGCAATGAGTACTCAAGGCTTACAAGGTGTAATGGTACAAATGCTAAGTCATGGTATTAACGTGATTGGTTTATTCTTTGTATTAGATATCATTTCATCTCGTCTCAAAACAAATAAAATTGAAGAATTAGGTGGGTTGGCAAAAGTTGCACCGAAATTAGCCATCACTTTCTTGATTATAGTTTTAGGGACAGTTGCCTTACCAGGAACGAACGGTTTTATTGGCGAGTTTTTGTTATTGTACGGAGTTTATAATTACAACATGTGGTTAGGCATCGTAGCAGGATTAACCATCATCTTTGGTGCAGTTTATATGCTTAGAATGTATCAAAAAGTAATGTTGGGTACAACGAATGACTTAACAATTGGCTTTACCGACATTAAAGGAACAGAAAAGATTGTGTTGTACAGTATCTGTGCATTAATTATTGTGATGGGTGTTTATCCGAAACCAATCATGCATTTATCTGAAGAATCGGTACAGCATTTATTAGAACAAATAAAATTAAAAGGGTTAAACTAAACAGATGAACATTATTATAACTATAGCTATAACAGCTTTTGTAGTACTTTATGCAGGTTTGTTTAAGGCA
>SEDG01000063.1 GCA_004295885.1 Pedobacter sp.
GTTTCTTTAGTAGCTTCGGTTATGCCACTTCTTAAGATAAAATCTTGTGTGTGCATTGGTGGAGCAATACCACTTAAAACGCTAACAGGTGCTCCCCATAAACCAGGAACCATATAAACTGCAAATGCAATTGAAACAATTGAAAGCAATAATCTAGGCACTGAAATGAAAGGAAGCGGGCTATCATGTGAAAACTGAAGCTTACCTAACAGATAGAATCCCATCATGGTGAAAATAACAATCCACAAAACCAAGAATATTTCTCTATCGAACCATCCCCAATGCCAAACTAAATCTGCTGACGATAAAAATTTCAATGCTAAAGCAAGCTCTAAAAACCCTAAACAAACCTTTACGCTATTTAACCATCCGCCAGATTTTGGCATATTATTTAAAAATCCAGGAAATATTGCCGACAAAGTAAATGGTAATGCTAAAGCAAGAGAAAAGCCAAACATTCCAACTGCTGGTCCAAGTAACTCTCCTTTAGAACTTGCATCCACCAACAGCGTTCCAATAATTGGTCCAGTACAAGAAAACGAAACCAAAGCCAAAGAAGCGGCCATAAAAAACAAGCCTCCTAAACCTTTTGTTGTATCGGCTTTTTGATCAATTTTATTTACGAAAGAGCTGGGCAGCGTGATTTCAAATGCCCCAAAAAAGGAGACGGCGAAAATGACCAGCAGAATGAAAAATAAGATATTGAATGTTCCACTGCTACTTAACTCGTTTAGCTTTGCTGAACCAAATAGCACTGTAATTAATAATCCAACCCCAACATAAATTACAATGATAGAGAGACCATATATTATAGCTTGTCCAATTCCCTTTTGCCTACTGCCTCCTTTTTTCATAAAGTAACTCACGGTTAAAGGTACCATCGGAAAAATACAAGGCATCAAAAAGCCTAAAAATCCACCCAGAAGACCTTTAATAAAAGTTTCCCATAACGTCAATGTCTTTTTTTCCTTTTGTCCAACTCCCGGTTTTACAGCAGTTGTTGTATCTTTTTTCACCGTATCAACAGGTTTTACTGGCGATACTTGGCTGTTTGCTAGACTATCTTCTGCAGAGCCAAAAGTTGTAAAACCATCATCTTCTACTTTTGTAGTTGTATCTGCTTGCTGTTTAATTGCATAACTTGATGCGGGTTGCAAAACCAAAAAAACGCTGATAAGCAATATCAGCAATCCTATTTTTTTCATGCTTATTTTGTGAAGGGGTGAAATTAATAAAAAGATTTATTAATGACGGCTAATACAGGCTTTTGGGTTACTTACATTGCATTAGCATTACATTATTATTTCAAAGGAATACTAAAAGCAAGTTCATCAGCAGGCAAACATTGCTTGTCATTACAGGCTAAAAATTCTACTTTTCCTTTAACTATTGTTGATGATTTTTTGAGCTTTATTTTTTGAGTGAAAATAACTTCATTTTCAAAGTAAGTTAAGTTGAGCCTAAGGATTTTATCATATTTAGCAATAGGCTTTGGCTCAACGATTTTACCTACCATCACGTAATCTTTTGACGGAGAAAAATTAAAGCTCGTTTTAGCAGGAATACCTTTTAGGTTTAAGGAATAAATATGCCAACGGCTTTGCATTTTAGCTTTGAGATATAAAATTGCTTCGCTTTTATTTGTCTTTTTAACCATATATGACCAAACCACTGGTTTTTCTAATTGTGCATTAGTCTTTGTAAATGCAATTACTAGAAAGGTCAATACAATTATTCTCTTCATATCTTAAATAAAAAAAGTCCCGATAAATCGAGACTTTTGTAATTTGTTCTTTTATTTAACAGGAATGCTGAAGGTTACTTCGCTTGGCGGTAGACATTGTTTGTCATTACATACCATAAATTCCACTTTTCCCTTTACTATTGTTGTTCCCTTTGCCAACTTTATCTTTTGCTGAAAAATAACTTCGTTCTCAAAATACAAAACATCCATTTTAAATACTTTTTCATATTTAGTAATAGGTTTTGGCTCTGTTGTTTTACCAACTAAAGTAAAATCCTTCGATTTTGCGAAGCTGAAAACAGTTTTATTTGGTCCGCCTGGCTTTATGTTTTGAGAATAAATATGCCAATCGTCTTCTATGGTAGCTTTTAGATAGACTATCGCCTCCGTTTTATTAATTTTTGTTGCTTTATAAGACCAACTCACAGGGTTTTCCAATTGTGCAAAAGCTCCAACTGTACTAAAAAACATTAGCGTTAAAATTAAAATTGCTTTCTTCATTTATTTATTGATTTAAAAATTCTATTTCTTTAAAGTTAAATTGGACTTCTTTTCCATCTCTTAAAACGTTAAGCAAGCCCAAATCTGTTGTTCCTAAAATTGTACCTTCAAAAATCTCGCCATTATGGCGATACATTGAGGTAACGTTTATTTTATACAGCTTATCAACGTAGGCATTGGTTAGAAATGTATATGCTCCCGTTTTTAACTGAAGGTATAAACTTTCTATTTGACTACAAATTTCGTTCAATAGCTCAGTTAAATTAACATCTTCCTGTAAAATTTGATGTAAAGATGTTGCTTTACAGGCTAGGTATTCTGGGAATTCTTGCTGGTTTACATTTAAGCCTATGCCAATAACGGCAGTTTTAATGGCATTACCCACTATTGTATTTTCTATTAAAATCCCCCCTAGTTTTTTATCAAAATAGTAAATATCATTTGGCCATTTTACAGTTATCCCGATCGGCACATATTTAGATAAAGCTTTGTTTATGGCAATGCTAATAGCCATATTCAGCAAAAATTGTTTGTTAAGCGATAAAAATTTTGGTTTTAATAAAATACTTACAGTTAAGTTTTTACCTGGTTCTGCCTGCCAAGTATTTTCTTGTTGACCTCTTCCCGCAAACTGATGGTCTGCCATAATTACAGTTCCTTCGGGTAATGGCTCGGATTTTGACACCAAATTCTTTAAAAAAGTATTAGTAGAATCAACCGCTAATAATTTGATAAGATTTTGACCAACAAATAATGTTGAAAAAGTGTTATTTTGCAAGTGTTGATTATATTTGTTGATATTCAAAATTAAAAATTTTTAATGGTAAAAAAGAAAACCGCAAACCTTTCTACATACCTCTCTGAAATAGCAGTACAAGGCATACAAGAAAAAAAAGGACATGATATTGTTCGTTTAGATTTAAGAGAACTGAATAGTTCCGTTTCTGATTATTTTGTTGTTTGCAACGCAGATTCATCTACTCAAGTAAAAGCAATAGCCGATAGCGTTGAAGATGAAATCTATAAATTAACTCAAACAAATCCTTGGCATAAAGAAGGTCAGGAAAATGCCGAATGGATTATTTTAGACTACTTTGATATTGTAGTACACATTTTTAAGACTGAAAAGCGTGAGTTTTTTGGAATTGAAGATTTATGGGGCGATGCAGAAACCACTACTTACAAGAGTGCATAGCCAATTTATTTACACACATTTGAACTAACATGAAAGAACCTCAAAATACAGATACCAAACCAAAACAGATTAGACGAACCCCCAATATTCCTAAAAAACCACAAAAAGGCTCTAAATTCAATATTTTTTGGGTTTACGCAGCAATTATAGTGGCACTAATAGCGGCTCAAGTTTTATTTTCTACGGATAGTGTTAAGAACATTGATTACAAAACGTTTGAAAGTGAAATGTTATTGAAGGGTAACGTAAAGAAAATTGTATCCTATAAATCAGATGATATTTATATTTCTGAAGTCTACATAAAGGACGATAAAATCGATGACCCATTATACAAGAAGTATAAGAGCAAATCTGCCTTTAACACTGGAGGTAACAAAAGCCCTATGGTAACTTTTACATCTTCTTCTGATGTAGATTTAAAAGCAAGGCTAGAAGCGTCTCAAACAAATGCGAAAATACCTTACGACCAACAGATTAAATCAGACCCTATTTCTAAATCGAATCCTTGGGGAGGTCTTTTTATCAACATTGTTATCCCTTTATTGTTAATTATTGGGCTTTGGGTATTTATGATGCGCCGTATGGGCGGTGGTGGCGGAGGCGGTGGTGGCCAAATCTTCAACATCGGGAAATCGAAAGCAACGTTATTTGATAAAGAAAGCCAAGTAAGCATCACATTTAATGATGTTGCTGGTTTAGAAGAAGCAAAACAAGAGGTAATGGAAATTGTAGATTTCCTTAAAAACCCTAAAAAATACACTAACCTGGGTGGTAAAATTCCTAAAGGCGCATTGCTTGTTGGTTCTCCTGGTACTGGTAAAACATTATTGGCAAAAGCAGTTGCTGGTGAAGCCCAAGTTCCATTTTTCTCCTTATCAGGTTCTGATTTCGTAGAAATGTTCGTAGGTGTTGGGGCCTCTCGTGTACGTGATTTGTTCAAGCAAGCGAAGGATAAGGCGCCTTGTATCATCTTTATTGATGAGGTTGACGCAATTGGTCGTGCTCGTGGTAAAAACAGCATGATGGGCGGAAATGATGAACGTGAAAACACATTAAACCAATTATTGGTAGAGATGGATGGTTTCGGTACAGATTCTGGAATCATCATTTTAGCTGCAACAAATAGACCCGATGTATTAGACTCTGCTTTAATGCGTCCAGGAAGATTTGATAGACAAATTTCTATCGACAAACCAGATTTAATTGGTCGAGAGCAGATTTTTAAAGTTCACTTAAAACCTATTAAAACTGCAGAAGTGGTTGATGCTAAAAAATTATCAGCACAAACTCCAGGCTTCGCAGGTGCAGAAATTGCCAACGTTTGTAACGAAGCTGCATTAATTGCTGCTCGTCGTAACAAGGAATATGTGGATATGCAAGACTTCCAAGATGCAATTGACCGTGTTATTGGTGGTTTAGAAAAGAAAAACAAAATCATTTCTCCAGAAGAGAAAAAGATTGTTGCTTACCATGAAGCTGGTCACGCAATTGCGGGATGGTTTTTAGAACATGCAGACCCTTTGGTTAAGGTTTCAATTGTACCTCGTGGGGTGGCAGCTTTAGGTTACGCACAATATTTACCAAAAGAGCAGTTTTTATACACTACAGAGCAGTTAACCGACGGAATGTGTATGACAATGGGTGGTAGAGTTGCTGAAGACTTAACCTTCGGAAAAATTTCTACAGGTGCACAAAACGATTTGGAAAGAATTACAAAATTGTCTTACGCAATGGTTACTATCTATGGTATGAATAAAACCATCGGTAACGTTTCCTTCCACGACCCGCAAAACGAATATAACTTCAACAAACCATATTCTGAAAAAACTTCAGAAATGATTGACAACGAGGTGAGGATTTTGATTGCAGAGGTTTATGAAAGAACCAAACAATTATTAATTGACAATAGAGAAGGCTTAGAAAAATTAGCTCAAAAATTAATTGAGAAAGAAATATTATTCCAAGCTGATTTAGAGGAAATTTTAGGTAAACGTCCGTTTGATAACAGGACAACTTATGATGAATTTGTTAATGGTACTGGCGACCAAACTCCAGCCGCTCAAGGTTTAATCCATGATGGTGTTGGACAGACGACAGACCCAAGCGCTCCTTCTACCCACGTAGAAGAAGAAGCTAAATAAAAAATAGATTAATTAATTTACAAAGGAAGCAGCCTTATTATTAGGGCTGCTTCTTTGCTTATATCCTTCACGTTAAGTAATTTTGGCTGTCATATGAAAGAGAATATTTCTTCAAAAGAATTAATGCTTAAAAAGATTAGAAAGGCCTTGCTTGAGAAGCGAGATAATCCTCATCCTAATTTAGAAGAGAGCCCGTTATATAAGCCCAATACAGAAGAACTAGAAATTCTTTTTGCAGAACAGTTAAATGCAGTTGCAGGCAATTTCATTTTCTGTGAAAACGGAGTTGATTTTGTAGAGAACATCCTAGAGCTTGCCGATAAATTTAAGTGGAGAAAGATTTACTGTTGGGAACCAGAGCTTCAGGCTTTACTTTCACACTATGAATTTCCTTTTTACAAAACGGACAAGGATTTTGAGCAGGCAGAAGTAGGCATCACCTTGTGCGAAGCCTTAATTGCCCGCAATGGGTCTGTTATGGTAAGCAATCAACATGCCGCAGGGCGAAGATTAAGCATTTTCCCACATCATCACATTGTGATAGCTAGAACAGGGCAATTGGTTTTAGATTTGAAAGATGCTTTTCAAATACTTAAAAATAAATACGGCACTCAAATACCATCAATGGTAAGCAATATTACAGGCCCAAGTAGAACTGCCGATATTGAAAAAACTTTGGTGCTTGGTGCACATGGTCCGAAAGAATTATTTGTTTTTTTAATTGATGATTTTAGCTAATTATTTTTAATTTCAATTAAAATATAATAGATTTATACTAAATACCAAATTAGTATAGGGTACAGAAAAGGGCACGATGAACAAAATTTATTCAGTAATTACTGGTACAGGAAGTTATATACCAGAAAATATCATCTCTGGCGATCACTTTTTGAACGCATCATTTTTCGATAACGGCATTAAGCTAGACAAAGAAAATTCAGAAATCATCAACAAGTTTAGTGAGATTACAGAAATCGTTGAACGTAGGTATGTTGATGCTAATCAAATAAATAGTGACATTGCAACCATCGCGGCTCAAAGAGCAATTGAAAGCGCCGGAATTGACAAGGAAAGTTTAGAGCATATTATTTGTTGCCACAATTTTGGTGATGTGAGAGAAGGCTCTAATCGGATGGATATGTTGCCCGCTTTAGCCGCTAAGGTCAAGCAAATGCTTGAAATAGAAAACCCCGACTGTGTTGCTTATGATATTATTTTCGGCTGTCCTGGATGGGTGCAAGGCGTTATTCAAGCTGATTATCTCATTAAAAGCGGCGATGCAAAAAAAGTATTAGTCATTGGCTCAGAAACCTTGTCAAGAATCATTGACCCTCATGATAGAGATAGCATGATTTTTTCTGATGGTGCTGGAGCCGTAATTTTCGAAGGTCAAGAAGCTGAAGAACCAACTGGAATTGTTGCACATAAAAGCCAGACTTTTGCTAGCCACGCGTCTCTTTTAACCATGGGAAATAGCAATAACCCCGATGAAAAAAATGGCAACACCTATTTAAAAATGAACGGACGTAAATTGTATGAATTTGCTGTAATCAATGTTCCTCAGGTGGTTAAGAAAGCCATAGATAAGTCAGGGGTTCCATTAGAGCAAATAAAAACGGTTTTCATTCACCAAGCTAATGGCAAAATGGATAACGCCATTATGAAACGTCTTTTTAAACTATATGATTTAGATGCTGTGCCAGATAATTTAGTTCCAATGACCATATCTTGGTTGGGAAATAGCTCGGTTGCAACTATTCCTACTTTAATAGACTTGGTTTTGAATGACAAAGTAGAGGGATATAAAATTACAACAGGCGAATATGCTGTCTTTGCATCCGTTGGAGCTGGAATGCATATTAATGCTGTAGTTTATAAGTTTTAATCCGTTTCTTATTAGTTCGTCATGCCCAACTTGATTGGGTATGGTAATGCTATGGAAAGGCGAGTGATAATTTGTCCCTTACAACTTGAAGGAACTAATTTGTTGATATCATTCCTTGAGATTCTTCGCAGGCTCAGAAAGACAAAAGTGCTATCCCCCAACCCTTCTTAATCCTTGTTTAGCTTCGTTTTCGATGCTGTTTTCTTGCTCATGTCCTTTCATCGCAATAGCAAGATTAAAGCTTGATTTAGCCTTTTGTACATTCTTTTTAGCTTCAAATATTTTCCCCATTTGTACCGCAGATTTGGCAGCAAAATAATATTTTAGAGACTTTCCTATTGTAATTGCGTTTTGATAACTCATCAATGCTAAATCATCCTTTCCTATAGCATCGTTTAACCTACCTAAGCGATAATAATATTCTGTTTTATCTTTTGCAGACGCAAAATCATCTGCTTTGCTGTCGGCCAAAATATCTAATCCTTTTGAGGAGTATCCGCCATCAAAAAGCAATCTAGCCTTTAACAAATCCTTGTTTGGAACTGGAGCATTAGCTTCATTCAAAGCTTGTTTATCTCTCTCATGGAAATTATACCCGTTTGCCTTCGTTTTAGTCATCATAGCTGAATACCCATTCTCATCACCTTTTAGCAAGGCAATCCAGCCTAAGTGCAAATAAGAATCCTTGATATAATTTACACCTTTATTAGTTTGCAAATATCGCTCAAAAGATGTTCCTGCAGACAAATCTAACTTGTTTAATTTAGCAATGCCCATCAGATAATCTAGGTATGGAAAAGGTTGATATGCAGCTCCAGTTGGTTTGCTTGCCAATATGGCAATCGCCTCATCGGTATGCCCATTCCGCGAACAAACGTAAGCCTGAACATAACATTTTAACAAACTACTATCCGCAATGCGGGCGGTATATTTCATTGTTTTGGCATAGGCAGCCGAACTGTGCGCCACATCTGATAATACATAAGCGTAATTAAAAACTACCTCTTCATAAAAGGGCTCATAACTTGATTTTGGTAAGTTTTCTGCTAACTTATCTAACATATTTAAGCCATTCTGCAAATTACCTTTCAAACCAAATGTAGAGAGAGAAGATTTTAAAAAGCCATCGGGCATTGCCCCCATAACCGCATTAATTAAACCCAATCCCATACTGTTTAAATGAAAGCCTGGAAACTTCTTCGTGTTTTCTTGCAACAAGCTATTTGCCTTATTAATTTCCCTTGCAGCAGTAAAATAAGAGCCGTAACGCCCTCTAATCAATGCCCACTGCAAGTTTATTTGCGCTTGTGCATAAAGGCAATAAGGAGAGTTCTTATCGTCATCACTTATTTGGTCTAACCTAGCATCCTTATTAACTTCTAAACGCTCAAACTCTGATTTACTTTCAGTGGTTAACAAATAATAATAATCAACATAATTCTCTAGAAAAGGGACAATTGAGTTGTTTGGACGAGCCCTTTTTTCAGCAGCAATTAATTGGCGAGCTGCATTGAGTTTAAGTTCGAAAATATTTTGATATGCTTTTACGCAATTGGCATTGAAATCGAAATTAGCCGAAGCGTTAGAAGAAATTAATAGGATAAAAGAGAATAGGAAGCAGGTAATAGATGAGCGCACTTTATTGATTTGATGCATTGGTAGCAAATTCGTTTAAAAAATTCAAGTTAGTAATTTTATATAACGTTGAAAAATTGCCATTGTTTTTAGCAGTAGTTCAAAAAGAGAAAAGACAGCTCCAAAATCAACAGGTCGGAAAGGAGATTGCTTCGTCATTCCTCCTCGCAACGACGACCCACAAAACAAAAAAGGCCGGATTTTCATCCGACCTAGTATTATATTTGGTTTTGGTTCTATGCCTCGGCTAACTCTTGAGTTAGCGCTTCATCAACTAAAATTCTTCCACAATGCTCGCAAACAATTACTTTTTTACGTTGACGGATATCTAATTGACGTTGTGGTGGAATTTGGTTGAAACAACCTGAACATGAATCTCTGTCGATAGTTACAACAGCTAATCCATTTACTGCATTTTTTCTCAATCTATTGTAAGCTGTTAATAAACGCTCCTCGATTTGAGTTTCTGCTTTATCTGCTTTCTTAACTAAGCCTTGTTCTTCTTTTTCAGTTTCAGCAGTGATTGTAGCCAATTCACCTTTTTTAATTTCTAAATCGCCTTTTCTAGCTTCGATATTGGCTAAAGCTAAATCATAGATTTCTGTTTTAGATGCAATCTCGAAACCATGTTCTTTAATTTTTTTCTCAGAAACCTGAATATCTAAATTTTGAATCTCAACTTCTTTAGTTAAAGCATCATATTCACGGTTATTCTTTACATCTTCTAATTGCTTTTCGTATTTCTTGATTAAAGCTTGTGCTTCTTTAATCATATTTTTACGGTTTACAATTGCATCTTCAGTATCGTCTAATTCAGCTTTGATTTTTTGTATACGCGTTTCTAATCCGGCTACTTCATCCTCTAAATCAGCCACTTCCATTGGTAATTCGCCTCTTACCTGACGGATTTTATCAATTTTAGTGTGTATGTTTTGTAATTCGTATAAAGCTTTTAGCTTTTGCTCTACTGTTTGTTCCATTAAATGAAATAATTTATGGGGTTTGTATTATGCTCCGTTAAACGGATTGCAAAGTTA
>SEDG01000514.1 GCA_004295885.1 Pedobacter sp.
ATGCGTCATATTATTGATGAATTTCAAAGAGTTGCTTTGGCAAAACCACACATCGCTTTTAGCTTACATCATGACGGTTTAGAGGTTTATCGTTTGCCATCATCAGCAATGAAACAACGCATTGTTCACCTGTTCGGAAATAATTATAACGAAAGGTTAATTCCTGTAGAGGAAGAAACAACTATCATCAACCTAAAAGGATTTATTGGCAAACCAGAATTCGCTAAAAAAACCAGAGGCGAGCAATTCTTTTTTGTAAACGATAGGTTCATAAAAGATGCTTATTTAAATCACGCAGTTAATAAAGCTTATCAAGAGCTATTACCTGATGATAATTTTCCATTGTATGTTTTATTCATAGACATCGACCCGTCAAAAATTGATGTAAATGTTCATCCTACTAAAACCGAGATTAAATATCTAGACGAAAAGTCTATTTATGCCATTATTCATTCGGCGGTTAAAAGGTCTTTAGGTAGGTTTAATATCAGCCCGACTATAGATTTTAATCAAGAAACTGGTTTTAGCAACATGATTAGTCATAAGGCACCAGAAGATATAGTGCCGCCAAGTATTGCTTTTAATCCAGATTTTAACCCTTTCGGCTCAACAAAAACCACCACTAAAGAAATTCCGTTTCTAAGAAATGAGAGTAGAAGTAGCAGTATGGCGCCCAGCAAAAATTGGGGGTCTTTGTATGAGGTTACTAATCACCATGTGCCAGAGCAAGCTTCAATAGATTTAGGCGAATCGAAAGATGTACAGTTTGAGCCTGTACAAAAGCAATTTATGCAGATACATAATCGTTATATTGTTTCTCAGATTAAATCTGGCGTAATGATTATAGACCAACAAGCTGCTCACGAAAGAATTTTGTATGAGAGATTTTTGCTGCATTTAGAGGATAGGAAAGGCGCATCGCAACAAAGCCTTTTCCCACAAACGGTAACGCTTAGTCCGAACGATTACGAGTTAGCAAAAAGCTTATTAGATGATATTAAAAGTTTGGGATTTGAAGTAAGGGAATTTGGTAAAAATACATTGGTTATTGAAGGTATTCCTGTAGATTTAGGCAGTACAAATATTAACGAAACACAATTATTTGAACATTTAATTGAGGGCTTTAAAAATTCTCAACAAGATTTAAAATTAGACAAAAGAGATGCTTTAGCCAGAAGTATGGCGAAAAATAGTGCTATTAAAGGTGGCACAAGTTTAGGACAGCAAGAAATGAATACCCTGATTGAAGAACTTTTTGCTTGTAAAACACCTAATTTTAGCATTAGCGGTAGACCAGTGGTGCAAACCATCCCGCTGGCAGAAATTGCTCAAAAATTTGAAAAATAGAAAGCTATAATATGAACAACATAACGCCAGTTGTAAAAAATTTGCTCATCATCAATGTCATATTTTTTATAGCCACTTATATCCTTAGGCAACAGATAGATTTAGAACAATATCTTTCTGTTTTTTATTTTGATTCGCCATTCTTTAAGGTTTGGCAGCCAATCACCTATATGTTTATGCATGGCAGCGTGACACACATTTTCTTCAATATGTTCGCCCTATATTCATTTGGTAGCATACTCGAAGCACATTGGGGTGGCAAAAGATTTATTAATTTCTACCTAATAACAGGACTTGGAGCTTTGGCATTGCAATGGGGCGTTCAGGCCTTTGAAGTTTACCAGCTTACAGGCTCAGTTTTTAATAACCTTTCAACGCTAAGTGTAACTGATGTTGCAGATGTGAAAACATTGCAGCAAATTTATTTTGGACCGATGGTAGGGGCTTCAGGGGCAATTTTCGGCTTGTTAGTAGCCTTTGCGATGTTATATCCAAATCTAGAAATGTATATCATGTTTATCCCTGTACCAGTTAAAGCAAAGTATATCATCCCTGTTTATATAGTAATAGAATTATTTTTAGGTGTCGCAAGATTTGAAGGAGATTCAATTGCCCACTTTGCTCACCTTGGCGGTGCATTAATAGGTTTCATCTTGGTAAAAATTTGGAAAAATAAAAATACCTACTACGATTACTATGACTAATAACATTTGGAACGATTTAAAGCTTAAATTTTTTAAGTCTGGCAATCCCGTAATGCTTTATATTGGTATCAACGCTGCAATTTTTGTAGTTGTTTCTTTGTTGTCTGTTATATTTTATTTTGCAGGTAATAGAGGTTTTATTGATGCCTTGGTTGATGAATATTTAGC
>SEDG01000064.1 GCA_004295885.1 Pedobacter sp.
TACGTTTGGATAAAATCTTGTCTGCTTTTTGTTGGATCATTTTCGCCAGCTAAAGCCAAGTCTTTATCTAAATAACTGTAAGCATATTTTAACTTCCTAACATCAATTTCATTTTTACCGGGCAACGCATCGTTACCAGCATAATACATGTTTTGTAATTTAGCCTTAAATGCACTATTTCTTCCCCAAAGCACATTTCCATTGCCAACAGTTCTCCAGTTAATATCTTGTTGTGATGTTGTCACAGCAGGTCCGCCGGCAGCGGCTGCAGGAACAGGTTTAAAAAGTGTTGGTGCACCCGATGGGCCTAACGAATAAACAGCTACAGAGTCTCTTACCCAATTTACAAACTGTCTGTATTCTGCATTTGTAATTTCGGTTTGGTCCATATAAAAAGCACTGAATGATGTCATTCTAGCTTGATTTCCCGAATAGAAACTCATATCCTCATCAGATGTGCCTATTAATGTTCTTCCTTGAGGAATAAAAACCATACCCAAAGGGATAGTTTTATTCTTGAACTTTCTATTGTATGCGCCTACTAATTCACCTTGGGTACCACCCCCACAGCTAGCCAGAAAACCACATACAATGAAAAAACTTAGAAGGTATATCTTTCTCATAAAATCAGTTAAAGCAATATCTTATTATTTTAATAGCAATTTTATCGAATATCCTTGATATAAACAATTATTTGTCAAATAAAACCTCAACCATTTTATTCAAAACACTTTCTCGATAAAAACTTAACAACAAGTTATTGAAAATAAATCAATTATTAAATTTTTTTATAAAAAAGAAAATGTGCCTTTTTAAGCACATTTTCTCTTCAAAAGACTGTTAAGTAACGGATAAGACTCCAATAAATTACTTGTTGGATTTTTTTATATAATTTTCGATGGCCATAATCATAGAGGGAGCTGCCGGAGTTGGAGCTTCTATATCTACAATTAAACCAGCGTCTGTTGCGGCTTTATTGGTATTTGAACCAAAGGCAGCAATACGAGTATTGTTTTGTTTAAAATCAGGAAAATTAATATATAACGACTGGATACTTGATGGACTGAAGAAGCCAATTACATCGTAAAAAACTTCGGCTAAATCAGATAAATCACTTACAACAGTTTTAAACAAAACGGCTTTAACAAAGTCATAACCGTTTTTTTGCAAGAAATTCATGGTATCTTCAGTAGCCACATCAGAGCAAGGATATAAGAATTTTTCAGCAGCGTGTTTCTTCAAAACTTCAGCTAAATCTGATGCTGTTTGCTTTCCAAAAAATATCTTACGTTTTCTGTATTGGATATATTTCTGAAGGTATAAAGCTGTTGATTCTGAAATGCAAAAATACTTCAGTTCTGCTGGCACATCGTACCTCATTTCTTCGCAAATTCTAAAGAAATGATCAACTGCGTTACGGCTGGTAAAAACAACTGCTGTAAAATCAGCTAAATTGATTTTATCTTTTCTGAAATCTCTGGCAGGAACACCTTCCACGTGAATAAAAGATCTAAAATCTATCTTCACATTGTACTTTTTTGCCAGATCAAAATAGGGCGACTTCTCTGTTTCGGGTTTTGGTAAAGTGATCAGTATACTTTTTACTTTACGTAACCTATCTTCGTTCTTTTCCTGCATTTTAACTAATTACCTCTTAAAATCCTATTGCCTTGATTAATATTAATATAGGGCAAATTTCGAGGGTGCAAAAGTACAAAATTAAATACACTTTTGAAAACCTATAATTAGATAAAATATTTATCCCTGCTCTAAGAAACTGAAAGATGAATATAACAGTGATTAAAATAATCGCAATTGCGATGTATATCTGGCCACTTTTTAATGGAGATAAGGCAAACGCGACGACTAGAGGAATAAACAATAAAGACGTATTAAAGTAACTTAAATATAATATAGACACATACTCTCCAACCGGTTTTTGAATATCAAAAATGAACCCTAACAATCTTAGCAAAACAATTTTCAACACATATAACACTATGATAAGAACGGAGACGGTAATAAAAAACTGAAATCCACTCTTTGCATATTCTAGCCCCTGATACTGAGCAACCAAGTAGAAAAACATCCCAATGGTAAAACCAAATTGGATGAAGAGAAGTAAAAACGGCCACGAATTGAATAGATTATCTTCTTTATTTAAATTACCCAATGCCCTATTGCTAAAAAAAGATTGCACAATCGCCATTAGCTGCTTTGAAAATGCATTTTTTAACACCGCAAACATTACCAATAAGAAAGCAACGAAACCTAATACCCATATTTCTCCCTTCGGTAACATTTCTCCCTTTTGGCGAGGGTCTTTACTGATCGTGCTTTGAAGAAATTTTTGAATTAGCATTCTAAAATCACCTTTTTCAAAACCATATCCCATACTTAAACTGTCTGCAATTTGTGCTTTAGTCAGCGAGTCTAATGGTCTTAAGTTTTGTGGAGTAATTGTATCTATCGGAGCAACTCCTGCAGAATCTAAACTGTCAGTATAAAAGACATTTTGTTGTAATGTATCCGTTTCTAATGGAGTTTGTTGCGCAGGAAGGAGTAAAACAAATCCTCCTAAAATAATAATCACAAACAATATTATCCTTTTATACATTCTTATTTTTACGAAATCAGCACCTTTTAGAGTCGCAAATTTAAGCTTTATCTTTGGTTTTATATTAGGGCTTAAATTAATTTATCTTTGCGCAATGGCCGGCATTTATATCCACATTCCCTTCTGTAAAAAAGCATGTACTTATTGCGACTTTCATTTTACTACATCACTTAAGTATGTTGACGAAATGACTGATGCCATTTGCACAGAAATAAGGTTAAAAAAAGACAGGCTAAACGGGCAACAAGTGGGAAGTGTCTACTTTGGTGGAGGTACGCCATCAGTTTTGCCATCTGCTTCATTAGCTAAGATTTTTAAGACAATTATCGATTGTTTCTCTATCTCAGCCAATGCTGAAATTACCATTGAAACAAATCCAGATGACTTAGACTCGAGGAAAATCAGCGAATTACACCAGCTACCTATCAACAGATTTAGTATTGGCATCCAATCCTTTTTTAATGAGGATTTGGTTTGGATGAACCGAGCACACAATGCCGACGAAGCAGAAACTTGCATAAAAAGAAGTCAGGATGCAGGGTTTGAAAATTTAAGCATCGATTTAATCTATGGCTATCCTCTACTAACTGACGAGAAATGGCTATCGAACATCAACCAAGCAATCGAATTACAAACACCGCACATTTCTGCCTATTCGTTAACTGTTGAAGCGAAAACTGCTTTGGCAAATGCCATTCAAAAAGGAAAACAAACAGGCTTAAATGACGAGCAAAGTGCGGCTCAGTTTTTAATATTAACTGAAAAGCTGGCTAAGGCGAATTTTGAGCATTACGAAATTTCTAATTATAGTTTGCCAGGGCGATATGCAGTTCATAATACAAATTACTGGAAAGGCATACCCTATTTAGGAATCGGTCCATCAGCACACGGATTTGATGGTTTTAATAGATACATCAACATCGCAAACAATGCAAAATACTTAAATCTACTTTCCGATAAAAAACTGGCAGAAACAGTGGAAGAGCTTACTGAAACGGATAGATTTAATGAATACATCATGACGTCTCTTCGCACCATGTGGGGAACAGATTTGAATAAAATAACTCGTGATTTCGGCAAGCAATTTTCAGCCCAGGTTCATAAGGATATTAAACCATTTCTTGCTAAGGGCCATTTGATGATGACCGATGACATAATTAGGTTAACGGAAGCCGGAAAATTATTTGCCGATGGCATTGCAACTGAACTTTTCGCAGAAAACAGAGATTAATTATTTACTATGGAAGATAAAATTGTTTGGATTACTGGTGCATCATCAGGAATTGGAGAAGCTTTGGTTTACGCCTATAATGCTCAAGGCACAAAGCTGATTATCTCTTCACGCAATCAGGATGAGCTTTATAGGGTAAAAGCCAACTGTAAAAACAAAACCAATGTCCATATTTTACCGCTAGATTTAGAAGACGGCAATTCCTTATCCAGCAAAGCCGAAGATGCAATTCGCGTTTTTGGAAGAATTGATATTTTAATCAATAGCGGCGGTATTAGCCAAAGAAGTTTAGCACTCGAAACTGATTTAAAAACCGAACAACGCTTTCTCAATATCAATTTTTGGGGAACAGTTATTTTAAGTAAAGCAGTTTTACCACAAATGTTAGCGCAAAATAGTGGAAGCATCGTTTGTGTAAGCAGTTTAGTTGGCAAGTTCGGCACCAGATATCGCTCTGCGTACGCAGCCTCCAAACACGCTTTGCATGGTTATTTTGACTCACTTCGAATCGAGCTTGACCATCCAAACATTCATATCATGCTTGCCTGTCCTGGTTTCATTAGAACAAATGTTACCATTAATGCCTTAACAGCTGATGGCTCAACGCAAGGCACAATGGATGATGCCCAAGAAAATGGAATGTCTCCAGCAGCATGTGCCAAGCAAATGATAAAAGCAATCAACGCTAAAAAAGAGGAAGTCTACATCGGCGGCAAAGAGACAAAAGGGGTTTTACTTAAACGCTTTTTCCCTAAACTATTTTCTAAAATTATCCGAAAAGCAAAAGTAACTTGACCTTAAATTGTTTTTAAATAACTATAAATCAAATATTTAAAAATAAATTTTACTTTTTTTAATCCATAGGATTTTATTCTCCGTAAGTGCTTCATATCAAAACTAAATAATATGAAAAGAATATTCCTATCCCTATTTGTCATAGCAGCTATGGCATTTTCAAGTGAAGTTTACGCACAAAAAAATCCTATGGTTGGTGGTGCAGCAATGTATGCCAATAAAGATATTGTAGACAATGCGGTAAACTCTAAAGACCACACTACATTGGTTGCAGCAGTAAAAGCAGCTGGACTTGTAGAAACATTAAAAAGTGCTGGACCATTTACTGTTTTTGCACCAACCAACGCGGCATTCGATAAATTGCCAGCAGGAACTGTAGATATGTTAGTGAAACCTGAAAACAAAGCTACTTTAACTACAATTTTAACCTACCATGTTGTTGCTGGTAAAATGGGAAGTAAAGAAATTGCTGCAGCAATCAAAGCCGGTGGCGGTAAAGCAGAACTAACAACTGTACAAGGCGGAAAATTATGGGCTTGGATGGAGGGCAAAGCATTAATGCTTAAAGATGAAAAAGGCGGCATGAGCAAAGTAACTATTGCAGACGTTTTTCAAAGCAATGGTGTTATTCACGTTATTGATACCGTTTTAATGCCAAAATAAGCTCCAAAGCTTTTTAATTACATGTTATAAAAAAGCGTTTCGCCATTTGGTTGAAACGCTTTTTCTATTTCAGGAATTTACATCGAATTATCATACGCTTAACATTTGTGAGATTAATCATATTTTTTTTAAATTTTAATTTACACTTTTGTGTAGGTGAAATAATTAAACCATTGTTTTAGCCAAAAATTTACTTTATTGCACATCATGAGCTTTATTTTAAAACCTGTTGACACCGTTGAAACCATTAGCCCAGAAGATTTTAAAAAGAATTACCTGGATGCTAGAAAACCATTAATTATTAAAGGATTAACTAAAGATTGGCCAGCTCGTGAGAAATGGACAACCGATTATTTAAAAGAAATTGGTGGCGATATTGAAGTAAACTTGGTTGATAATTCTAAAGCAGATCCAACAAAACCAATTAATGCTTCTATAGCCAGCATGAAGTTTGGTGAATATTTAGACTTGATTAAAAGAGAGCCTACAGAACTTCGTATCTTCTTCTTCAACTTGTTTAAACATGTGCCAAGCTTAATTAACGACATTAAAATCCCTAAAGATTTAATGGGTGGCTTTATAGAAAGTATGCCTGCAATGTTTTTTGGCGGCTCCAATTCTGTAACTTTTTTACATTACGACATAGATTTACCTCATCTTTTCCATACGCACTTTGGCGGAAGAAAACATATCGTATTGTTTGACAATAAATGGAAAGAACGTTTATACTGCTTGCCAAATGCTACCTATGCTTTGGAAGATTATGATGTTGCTAATCCAGATTTCGAAAAATTCCCTGCTTTAAAAGGAGTAGAAGGTTATGAAGTTTTCTTAGAACATGGCGATACTTTATTTATGCCAACAGGAATGTGGCATTGGATGAAATATGTTGATGGTTCATTCTCATTAAGCTTAAGGGCCTGGGATGCATCTTTATCTAGAAAAGCAGCCAGTGTGTTTAACTTAGCCATAAAGGGTGGCGTAGACAGTTTGATAAAAATGGTTTTCAAAAAATCTTATTCAGATTGGCGTGAAAAGAAAGCTGTCCAAATCGCAGAGAAAGCATTAAGAAAAGGACTTCCAAAATAATATTATTAAGTCACGAAAGTTCCATTTAAGGGATTTAGGAATTAGAAAAGCAATTACAGCGGGGCATCGGATAAGATAGCCCCGCTTTTTGTTACAAGTCCCGATGAAAAATCGGGAGCTTTCAACGGCAATCGGGTTTATTTTACAAAACTTTTGATACTATTAAAGTTTGTGCCCCTCATTGTCATGAAACCGCGTAACTTATTATTTGTATATTTCAGTTCTTAAACAAGAAAACTGAATGGCTAAAAGCTTTAAAATTAATCAACAAGTTAAAACAGGTTTATATGCTGCCATTGTTGTGTTTTTAGCTTACACAATGATTTTTGGTTTCAGGAAATCATTTACCGTTGCTACGTTTGACGGTTTAACCATAGCTGGTTACAGTTATAAAACAGTTCTGGTCATTAGTCAAATGTTAGGTTATTTATTGGCAAAATTCTACGGGATTAAATATATATCCGAATTAAAAAGAACTGGCAGAGGCAAAATCATCCTAATGCTTACCGCAATTGCTTGGTTGAGCTGGCTATTTTTTGCTATTACCCCATTACCTTATAACATTATATTTCTTTTCATTAATGCTTTCCCATTAGGCATACTTTGGGGTGTAGTATTTTCTTATGTCGAAGGGAGAAGAAGTACCGATTTCATAGGCGCAACTTTAGCCGTTAGCTTTATTTTCGCCTCTGGTTTTGTGAAATCGGTAGGTGCTTGGTTAATGATTACCTACAAAATCTCAGAATTTTGGGTGCCTTTTTACACTGGACTTGTATTTTCTATCCCATTAATGTTTTTTGTTTATTTAATGGAGAAAATACCTGCTCCCAATGCAGACGATATTAACCATAGGGCTAATCGGATTCCTATGTCTGCAGCGGACCGCAAAAAGTTTATTAGAGAATTTTTAGGCGGCCTAGTTGCTTGTGTAATCATTTACTGCTTTGCAACCATTTTTAGAGATATTAGAGACAATTTCGGAGCAGAAATGTGGAAAGAAATGGGTTATTTTAATCAAGCTGCCATATTTTCTAAAACAGAAACACCAATAACCTTAGTTGTGCTATTACTTATTGGGAGTATGGTATTGATTAAAAACAATTTCTTAGCCTTAAAAATCGCTCACATTTTTATACTCATCGGATTTTTGATAGCAGGAACGTGTACAATATTATTTAAACAAAATTACATCTCCCCTATTTGGTGGATGACTTTTGTAGGCTTAGGGCTTTATATGGTTTATATCCCTTTTAATGCTATATTTTTCGATAGGCTCATCGCATCTTTTAAATACGCAAGTAATGTAGGATTCTTAATTTACATTACTGATTCATTTGCGTATGTTGGCAGTATTGGCGTTTTACTAAGTAAAGAATTCTTTAAAATAAAGCTAAATTGGGTCGAGTTTTTTTCACAAAGTGTTGTGCTACTTTCCATTATTGGAAGCATTTTAACACTCTACTCTTTATATTATTTTGCTAGAAAATACAGGCAAATGAAAATAGCATAATCTGAATATAATTGTATGAATTCTTACACCCATTTAAACAAATAATCCCTATCAAATTCAATTTCAAACTTCTCTAAAAACGCTAAGTATTCATCCTTGAATGAGACTTTTTTGTGGTCTTGTTTCTGATTTTGAATATAGCTAATTACATTTCCTAATTGACTGTGGCTGTATGAAAATGCACCAAAACCTTCTTGCCATTTAAAGCTAAACTTTGAAATTTTTTGTTCATTTATAAAAGTATTTGAAGACTTTTTTATCTCTCTAACTAAATCAGAAAGATTACAAGTTGGCTTCATCCCAATTAAAATATGAATATGGTCTGGCATTCCATTGATTGCAATTAGTTTTTGCTCTTTGTTTTGTACGATTCCTGTAATGTATTTATATAATTCATCTTCCCACGAATAATCAATTAATGCACCACGGTTTTGAACTGCAAATACAATTTGAATATAGATTTGTGAATAGGTATTTGCCATATTTTTAATTGATTAAAAGTTTATTATCCCAGAGGGATAATATATTTATAGCTAAATACGTGAAAACATTCGACCCCAGCTGGGGTCGTACATTTCTTATTTTATATATCTATAAATATCGGACCTCTCTGAGGTCCTAATAACATTCTAGCTAGAATGGTCTACCACCACTTTCCAGACACCGTCAATCTTACGAAGTAACAAAGTAAAATAACCTTTCAGCTCTCCCTTTTCTTGTTTTACATTCCAACTTCCCAAAACAAAAGCTTTGTCTTTCGTTAAAAATTCTACCTTTTTAATGCCGAAGGTTAAATAGCCCATCGTTGCTTTATCAGGATAACCTTTTTTATAATTCTCTAAAGTCTTCTGCCATCCATAAGTTGGCCCGCTTTTGCCAACAAACAAAAGGCTATCGCTTTTCCAATAACCTTGCATATAGGCTTCGATATCGCCTTTATTCCAATCTGCACGTTGCTTTTCTAAAACATTAAGTATGGCTTGTTTTTCTGTTGGCTTTTGGGCCCTCGAAACAATTGAAAATGCCAGCAGAATAAAAAATATCATTTTTTTCATCCCTAAATTTATACATTTAATCTATATGAAGAAAACCGTTGTTACAATTGGCGAAATTTTATGGGATGTCTTTCCAGAAGGGAAAAAGGCTGGTGGCTCCTCTATGAATGTGGCTTTGCACCTACATAAACAAGGTTTAAACGCTCAGTTTATGAGTGCCATAGGCGATGATGAAAACGGCACTGAGCTAATCGAATTTCTCGCTAAAAACAATTTCTCAACTGATTTAATTCAAGTTAACAATCTTCCTACAAGCACGGTTGAGGTAGAATTAGATGAACATCACCAAGCAACGTATAAAATTGTAGAGCCTGTAGCTTGGGACGCCATTGAACTTTCTGAAAATTTAATCTCAACTGTTAAAATAGCTGATGCATTTGTTTATTGTAGCCTAACTTGCAGAAATGATAAAAGTAAAAACACTATTCTATCCTTACTAAAATATGCAAAGCTGAAGATTTTCGACATTAATCTTCGTGAACCTTTTTATACAATAGAAATACTTAAACTATTATTGAGAGAAGCTGATATTTTAAAAGTAAATGAACACGAATTGATTTATTTAAAATCTGAATTGAATTTATCAGGGAATACTGATGAACAGCTTTTGAAACAATTGAGCAACATTTTTCAGATTAAAATCATTTGTTTAACGGTTGGCGAAAAGGGTGCTTATGTTTTACAGCAAGACAAACTTTATCATCACAAAGGTTATCAGGTAAAGGTTGCTGATACAGTTGGCGCAGGTGATTCCTTTCTTGCTACTTTTATCTCAAGTTACTTAAATGGTTACCCGATGGATACGATATTGGATAGGGCTTGCAAGGTTGGCGCTTTTGTAGCTTCACAAGCAGGTGCCAATCCTGGTTATGGAGACGAGGTTTTTAATTAGTCGATTTAGTACTTGAACGATGGTTTCGCGTCAGGGATTGTAAGGGTTTGTGCCTTTTCGGCACCGTAGCGAAGCGAAGCCCTGAAAAGCCCGACCCTTGCGCAGCTTGGGGAACGCCCAATTCAGTTTTCAATTGACAGTTTTCACTTTTCATTTGGCAGTTGGAAGTTGCAATTCGCTTTGGTCTTTGAGCTTTTATCTATAAGCTCTCTAAATATGACATCATGCTTAAAATACTCTAGCGCCAAACTTTTAACTTCGGAATATCGTTTATTATAAA
>SEDG01000515.1 GCA_004295885.1 Pedobacter sp.
AAACCTTGAACAAAAATAGCTTTCTCCCTATTGATACTGTCAAGCTTTTGCTTAGCAAAATTGACATCCGAATTTATATCATCTAGCTTATTCTCATCTATCGAATATGAATCAATCTCGTAGCCATGATTTGGATAATAATGGAATAGGTCCATTTTCCCAAGAATCAAGACAAGTATAACTCCTACGCAACATACTGGTAATATCTTACTATTTATTTTCATATCGTTAGCTCATTTTCTTGTTGTAAACTTTGGCCTTTTTTAATAAATAGAGGAATTAATTGTACTAGGAATATACTTACTAATACCTTTGCATAGCTGAAGGATTTTATTGACAAAGTGAGTTTATTTTCTGTAAGTTCTTCGAGAATCCATCTGGATATGGATAGATTTACTACAGCCATTATTGCTGGATATAAGACTAGTAAGAACGCAATAAACTTGACACCATTAATGGTTTCATCAGAGTAAATGGAATCTTCCTTCATTTTCTTAATGGTAAAGAATAATACGGTATTTATTATTAACATAAAAAACAAATCATAAAAACTTATAATTGCTTTATCATTACATAAGTTTATTAATATCGCTTCTTTTAGATTATTTATCTTCCATCTCACCTCTCCATCATAACCAGTAACAAAGTCATTTCCCTGAATTTCTATTTTCGAATATGTATTTCCCACACCATATTTTAGCCTCGCATTAATTTTTATATGCTTGTTAACTGTGCTATAGCACATAATAAGATTTAGTAAAAAATATGCAAATATGAGTGCAAAAATCAATAATGGAATACGTTTTATCTGTTTTAAAGAGGGACCTTTTCTCATATTTAAATAGTTAAATCTTGTTCTTGTTTCAGTTTCAAGGCGAAATTCAGTACGTACATTAGAACCCACACTATAAAAATTACTAGAAGTAAATCTGCATAAGGAGCTATAGGCATTTTTGTACTATACCCTAACTCATTTGCTTTATCAGCATCTGGCGCATTTACTACAATTTTGTATCTAAATATAAATTCAAAAATTACTTTGAAAGATAAAAGCCCTACTAAAGCATACCAAATATTTGTCATTCGCTTTAAAGAACTTTTGGCAATTAGACTAATTAAGCCACTCTTTAGGTCATAAATTAATTTATATAAATTAAAACCAATAAAAATATAAAATACATTAAATAGCAACCTCTTCATAGCATCATAGAAAACGAGTGCATTTAACGTGTTTGAATTATTTAACAATATCGGTATTGAGCTTAATATTGAAATCAGAATGTAGAACCCGAATACGGCTACATAAAATTTCAAAGCAATATTTCTTTTTTTACTATAAGCAAATTCCTGAGTCATAATAGAATTTTAAATTGTCAGTTGTATCTACAATATTCACAAGTAAATTATTTATTTATAGCACAAACATAAAACAAAAAATATCAACAATCAAAATATATTTATTGATTTACAATAAATAAACCATTCAAATCGATAAAACGTGACAAAGTATCTTAAATTGAGTTTGGAATGGTTTTTGCTGTTAAGTATTTGTTAAAAAATGTGTCATAAAGCACAAGATTTACAGCATTTTATCTGTCAGTTTTGTCTGAAAATACATATTTTTGCAAACCGAATTATTTGGAGTACTAAAACACATAAATGAGACAACTCAAAATTACCCAATCCATCACCAATCGCGAAAGTCAATCATTAGACAAATACTTGCACGAGATTGGAAAAGTAGATTTAATTACCGCAGAAGAAGAAGTAATATTAGCCCGCAAAATACGTGAAGGTGACCAAGCAGCTTTAGAACGCTTAACTAAAACCAACTTACGTTTCGTTGTATCGGTTGCTAAACAATACCAAAATCAGGGTTTAACATTAGGCGATTTAATTAATGAAGGTAACTTAGGTTTAATTAAAGCAGCAAAACGTTTTGATGAAACTAAAGGTTTCAAATTCATTTCTTACGCAGTTTGGTGGATTCGTCAATCAATTTTGCAAGCTATTGCTGAGCAAAGTCGTATTGTGCGTTTACCGTTAAACCAAGTAGGTTCATTAAGTAAAATCAGTAAGGCTTTCTCTAAATTGGAGCAAGAATTTGAGCGTGAGCCATCTCCAGAAGAATTGGCAGATATTTTAGAAACAACTGTTGATAAAATTTCTGACACTTTAAGTAACTCTGGCCGCCACGTATCTATGGATGCATTGGTGAAAAATTTAACTTAACTCGTGAGCGTGTTCGTCAAATTAAAGACAAAGCATTACAACGTTTACGTCATACTTCACGTAGTAAAATCCTAAAATCTTACTTAGGATAATCCATCAAAAACAAAGCTACTTAGTGTGCATTTAACACACTGTAGGGCACATTTTTATATCGAAATAAAGTAAAAAAGATTGGGTACTCACCCGATCTTTTTTACTTTTGTGCCAATTCTAACCAAATTAATTTTCTTGTATGTTAAACAATTATCAATCAGAGTTTCAAAACTGGATTGAAAAGGAAAAAAAAGCGCTTGAGCTCATCAGCGTAGTCGGACAGTTATGGTTCGATCGTTCTATCGAACTTGTTCTTTTTCGCAAACCCCTATTCGATGTTGGTAGCAGTGAAATATTGGCACATCACCAGTATGCCAAAGAAGTAAGCGGAAAAGACATTTCTGTTTACGAAACACTTGAACTGGCTGCTACCATTGCAAAATGTAGCCTTGCCCCTTCTCGCATAGATGTTGGCAGATTGGCAGCCGAATGGCTCGACGAAAGCAATACGCATTCTTCAATGCACAATTTCATTATCAGCAAATTGGGCAAACACATTGGCAAAGACAAAATTAGTCTCAAGCCTAAAGATGTTGTTCTTTATGGCTTCGGTCGCATCGGGAGAATTGCCGCTCGCGAGCTAATTGTACAGGCTGGCAAAGGCGAACAGTTGCGTTTAAGAGCGATTGTTACGAGGACCTATAGCGATGAAGAACTGATTAAAAGGGCCGAGCTTTTGCGTACAGATTCAATACACGGACCTTTTAATGGAACCATTGTAGAAGATTTTGAAAACAAAGCATTGATTATAAATGGGCAAACCATTTACATCATCGTTGCCAAAAATCCAGAAGATGCAGATTATACTGCTTATGGAATCGAGGATGCTTTGTTAATAGATAATACTGGTGTTTTCAGAGATAGAGAAGGTTTAAGTAGACATTTAAGCGCACAGGGAATTAGCAAAGTTTTATTAACTGCTCCTGCTAAAGGCGATATCCCGAATATAGTTACAGGCATTAACGATGCAGATTT
>SEDG01000516.1 GCA_004295885.1 Pedobacter sp.
CTATGCGTACCACTTTAATTTGTGGTTACCCAGGCGAAACTGAGCAAGATTTCGAGGAAATGTATAACTGGGTTGAAGAAACGCGTTTCGACCGCTTGGGTTGTTTTACTTATTCTCACGAAGAAAAAACCCATGCTCATCAATTGGTAGATGATGTGCCTGAAGATATTAAGCAAGCTCGTGTAGATGCAATTATGGAGCTGCAACAAGGTATTTCTTTTGATATTAATCAAGAAAAGGTAGGCAAAACCTATAAAGTTTTAATCGACAGGAAAGAAGGTGATTTCTTTATCGGACGTACCGAATTTGATTCTCCTGAGGTAGATAACGAGGTTTTAATTGATGCAAATTCTGGTTATGCATCAAATGGAAGTTTTGTTAATGTGAAGATAGACCGTGCAGAAGATTTCGACCTGTATGGACAAATTGTAAAATAATTGAACTACTGTAGGTTTGACAACTTTATTTTGCAATTTGCCTAAAAGTTGTCAAAAACTTAAAACTACATGAAGGCAAAATACATCGCTTACCAAGACACACATTCGTTCTCTAAACTTGTTTTAGATTATGTAAATGATGAGGAATCCCTAAAATCTTTCTACAGTTTTCGTCCTGATATGGATGGCTTAAAAAAAGCCGTTGATGCCCGAAATTTTAATGGAAATAGAGCTGAATTGGTTGAGGTGTTAAGCCGACAATATCAAAATGTAAATGCAAATAAATCAGTAAATCACAACATTAAGTTATTGGCGGATGAAAATACTTTCACAGTTACAACTGGTCATCAGCTTAACTTATTTACTGGTCCCTTATATTTCATTTATAAAATAGTAACCACCATAAATCTAGCGCTTGAGCTAAAAATTGCCTATCCTGAAAAGAATTTTGTTCCTGTGTACTGGATGGCCACCGAAGACCATGATTTCGAGGAAATCAACCACGTTAGTGTTGATGAAAAAAACATTAGTTGGATACAGCAAACTAACGGTGCTACCGGCAGATTAAGTACCAAAACAGTTGAAGCTGCTGTTATGGCTTATAAAGCTTACCTGGGCATTAGCAAAAATGGAAAAAAACTAGCCAAACTGGTTGAGCAAGCATATTTAGAAAACGATAATCTAGCAGATGCCACTAGGGTTTTGGTGAATAGTTTATTCGAAAGATATGGTTTGGTCATTATCAATGCTGATGATCCAAAATTGAAAAAACAGTTTAGTGCGATTATTAAACAAGATATTACGGAGCAAAATAGTGCCCGCCTGACTGAAAAAACGAGTGAAACGCTTGAGCAAAATGGTTACAAAACCCAAGTAAATGGAAGAGATATTAATTTCTTTTACTTGATAGATAATCTACGTGAAAGGATAATTGAGAAAGAAAACTTATTCACTGTAAATCATACAGACATCAGTTTTACGAGGGAAGAATTATTGAAGGAAATTGAATCTCATCCAGAAAGATTCAGTCCGAATGTAATCATGAGGCCTCTTTACCAAGAAGTCATTTTACCAAATATCGCCTATATTGGTGGTGGTGCAGAGGTTTCTTATTGGATGCAATTAAAGGCAAATTTCGATTTCTACAAAGTAGATTTTCCTGTACTTTTGCTTCGAAACTCGGCATTATTAATTGATAAAAGAAGTGCTGAGAACTTAAATAAATTAGGCTTTAAACTAGAAGATGCTTTTTTATCAGTTGAGGAACTAAAACATCGCTGGATTAAAGAAAACAGTGAGTCTACCTTAAGCTTAGCTGATGAAATGAGATCCGTTGAAGGAATTTTCGACCAAATTAAGTTGAATGCCTTTAAAATTGATAAAACGCTAGAAAAGTCGACAGATTCTGCAAAAACAAGGACTAATCATTTATTGATTAACCTAGAGAAAAAACTTTTTAGGGCGGAAAAAAGGAAACATAAGGTTTCGCTAGAGCAAATCGAAAACGTAAAAGCCAGGCTTTTCCCAAGTGGAACTTTACAAGAGAGAGTAGTTAACCTTGCCCCTATGTATGTTAATTATGGAGAAGATTTTCTTTCCTCCTTAATAGAGAATTTTCAACCTTTGGGGGGTGATTTTACTTTGTTATTGCCTTAAAGTCAGAAAGTCCGAGAAACTGAAAGTCGGAAAGATAGATACGTCATTAGCAATATGCACCCAATCTCACTTCTCATATCTCACTACTCACATCTAACAAAATGAACTTTAT
>SEDG01000517.1 GCA_004295885.1 Pedobacter sp.
CTTTACGCCCCGTTCTTGGTTATCGCTCTGCAGTAGAATATTTTAATAACAAAATTTGTTTCGCAACAGGTTCGTCAGGTACAGATTATTCTTTAGATGGCGGCAATACTTGGACAAACATCTCGACCCAAAACTTTAATGCCCTGCAAAAAGCCAAAAAAGGAAATTTGGTATTGCTAACCGGAAATAGAGGAAATATTTATCAATTGATTTGGTAGATTAAATTAATCACACCGGCCTGCGGCAGACAGGGATAAAAGGATGCACGGATATATTACTTGGTTATATTCTTAGATCTATCATATAGTCTTTTCGCCTGACACAATTTTCTTTTCCCCGCAGAAGAGCGCTGATTTCGCAGATAAGAAATTTTGAATTAAATCTGCGTAATCTCCAAAATCTGCGGGACAAACCCCAAGCGTATTATCAATCCTTTGTCATAAATCAGCTACATTTTCGATAGAAACTTTATGTGGTCAAACATATGGTTAGTTTTGTTGTTTGACAAAAATGTTAAACATAATTGTAAATGGCAGTAAAAGATAAGGGCACGGAGCAACTGATAAAAGATACAGCAAAGCGTATCTTTTTTTCGGAGGGGAAATTACACGCTACAACGCAAGACATCGCCGATGCGGCAGGTGTAAACAGAACATTACTAAATTATTATTTCAGGTCTAGAGATATACTTTTTGAGCAAGTAGCAACTGAAGCTCGGCAAGAAATGTCGGCGGTTTTAGACCCAGTTTTTCAGGCAGAATTAGAGTTTAAAGATAAATTAGAAAAGCTAATTACTGTTTTTATGGATCAAGCTACGAAATTTCCTTTTCGGGAAATGTATGTAGTAACTGAACACAACAGAACATCGAGGGTTATCCCAGAAGAGAAAAAAACGATGATCAAGAAATTCTTAAAAGAAATAAGCGCAGAGATGGAAAAAGGGAAAATTAGAAAAATGGACCCGAAACAATTCTGTATCAATTTATTCGCCCTAATGGCATACCCATTAATTACAACTTGCCTTAATAAATCATTATACAGTGTTAACGATGCAGAATACTTGAAATTAATGAAAGACAGGAAAAAGTTAATATTCGAAATGATTTATCAATAAGTAAAAGTGAAACACACATTAACCCCCAAAATAAATATGAAAGCTACCCTTCGACTATCCGTTATTTTATTATTAGGTGCTGTTTTGGCATCTTGTAATGGCGACAAAGAGGAAAAGGCAAAACAAGCAGCTGCAGCGGCGGCTATGCCACAACCTTATCCTGTTTTTGATATCAGCACAGAATCAACCACTTTAAATTCAGATTACCCAGCTACAATTGAAGGCATTCAGGATGTAGATATTAGACCAAAGGTGGATGGTTTTATAGAGAGAATTTATGTTGATGAAGGTGCGGTTGTAAAGAAAGGGCAGTTACTATTTAAGATAAATGCGCCGCAGTATGAGCAGCAAGTTAGAACTGCAGCAGCAGCAATTAGTAGTGCAGAAGCTAATGTAAGTGCAGCTCAGTTGCAGGTGAATAAAACTAGGCCTTTGGTAGAAAAAGATATCATTAGTAAATACGAATTAGACGCAGCTTTATTGACTTTACAAAGTAGAAGAGCAGCTTTAGCACAAGCAAAAGCAGAACTTTCTAATGCTCGTGTTAATTTAGGTTATACGTCTATTACAAGTCCAGTTGATGGTATTGTGGCGAGCATTCCTTTTAAAACTGGAAGTTTGGTGAGTGGTAGCAGTGCCCAACCTCTAACAACGGTATCTAACATTGCTAAGGTTTACGCTTACTTTTCTTTAAATGAAAAACAACTGTTAGATTTTTCTAGCAGTTATAAAGGCAAAACTTTAGCAGAGCAGATGAAAAATATTCCTGCGGTAAGTTTAGTATTGGCCGATGGAACTATTTATGCGCAAAACGGTAAGATAGAATCGATAAACGGACAAATTAATACGGCTACAGGTTCTGCAAGTTTAAGAGCAACTTTCCCAAATCCAACATCACTATTAAAAAGTGGTTCTAGCGCTTCGGTTCGTATTCCTCAACATTTTGAGAATGTTATTCTTATCCCTCAAAAATCTACCATAGACTTACAGGGAAAGAAATTTGTTTATGTTTTAGGCGATTCAGCTAAAGTGATGAATACCGAGATAAAAATTAAAGAGATAACAAAAGGTAATTTTTATGTAGTTACTTATGTTTAAGAAATTTATAGAAAGACCAGTATTATCAACGGTAATCTCGATTATCATTGTAATTCTTGGGATATTAGGTTTAGTTACCTTGCCAATTTCTCAATATCCAGAAATTGCGCCACCTACAGTTCAGGTTTCTGCATCATATCAAGGTGCAAATGCCGATGTAGTCATGAACAGCGTTGTTATTCCACTAGAAGAACAAATAAATGGGGTGGAGGACATGACTTACATGACTTCATCTGCAAGTAATGATGGTACAGCTACCATCACCGTAAACTTTAAATTGGGTACAAACCCAGATTTGGCTGCGGTAAACGTACAGAATCGTGTAGCAAGGGCAAGTAGCTTATTGCCAGCAGAGGTAACGCGTTCAGGGGTTGTTACCGCTAAAAGACAAGCCAGTAACGTGTTAATTTTTGGTATTTATAGTGACGACCCATCTTATGACCAGAAATTTTTGCAGAATTATGCAAACATCAACATCATTCCTCAAATTAAACGTATTAACGGAGTAGGAGATGCAAGTGCATTTGGTCAGATGGATTATACTATGCGGTTATGGCTTAAGCCAGATGTAATGGCAACTTATGGCTTGGTGCCAAATGATGTAAGTGTGGCTTTAGCCGAACAAAATATCGAAGCTGCGCCAGGACAATTCGGCGAGCAAGGTGAACAGTCTTTTCAATACACTTTAAAATACACAGGTAGGTTAAAAGATGAAACTGCATTTAGTAACATCATAATTAGAACTGGTGCAAATGGACAAGTGCT
>SEDG01000518.1 GCA_004295885.1 Pedobacter sp.
AGATTCGACCCTCGATACAAACAAAGGAGCTACAGTGTAATTTGCATTTATGATTTTGCTACCAAAACAAAAAAGCAGTTAACTTTTAAATCGAGGTACTTCTCTCCCAGCCTTTCTGCTGATGGGAAAAAATTAATTGCCGTTCAAATCGATTTGAGCAATAAATCAAACTTAATTGTTTTGGATACGCAAAGCGGAAAAATTCTAGAAACCATACCAAACCAAGAGAATTTAATTCTTCAAACACCAAGTCTAAATGCCGATGGCTCAAAATTCACTTGGATAAGCGTGAGTGAAAAAGGAAAAGCTTTATGGATTTCAGAAAATGGAAGAACAACAAAACTAATTGCAGAAACCAACCAACAATTAAGCAGACCCACATTTTTAAACGAAAATATCGCATTTAACGCCCATCTAAGCGGCGTTGATAATGTTTATGAAGTTTCAGTCGCGGAAAAAAAGATAATGGCTCTAACCGCGGCAAAATTTGGTGCGTTTAATCCAAGTTTAGCTATGGATGGAAAATCAATTGTGTTCAACAACTACCAATTGATGGGTTATGAAATCGCTAAAACCCCTATCGATCCAAAACCGGCTCAAGAGTATCACTTTATATATTTTGGCGAAGAAGCAGAAAAGCAAGAGAACAGTAGAAATGTTTTCGACAACATCCCTAAAGAAGTTTTCGTTTCCAAATCTTACAAACCTTTAGCACACCTTTTCAATTTTCATAGCATTAGCCTTTCAACTGACGATGATGACAAATTAAACTTCCAGTTAAAATCTAATGACCTACTTAACACCTTCGATTTTTATACCGGAATTGCCTACGATGACGAACTGAGAAAAATAGAATACAATGCAGGATTCGCATACAAAGCTTTATACCCAGTTTTAAGTGCCACTTTTAAAAACAGGCCTCGATTAGGTTATTACAAACAAGGCAGCACAATTAACAAAGCCGAGTGGAGAGAAAATTACTTAAAAGTTAAGGCGACCGTTCCAGTTAGCTTTAGTGCGTACAACCACAATTACAATTTTATTGGTGAAGTTGGCACCAGCTTTACTCAAAGAAATTTTGAAGTGAAAGAGGCATTGCTCTTTAACAAAAACATCAATTTCCCAATGACTTACCAATTTGGAGTTTCTCATAGCGTTCGTGCTGCAGAACGAGATGTTGCACCAAAATGGGCACAATCTCTAAGCTTTAGTTATTTTAACCAACCATTCGACAAAAGCTTAAATGGAGATTTATTTGCCTTTGAAAGTAATTTTTATTTTCCAGGCATTGCAAAAAATCATTCCTTTACCGCAGGCTTTAACTATCAAAAAACTTCTGGAACCTTAAACTTCAACAATGAAATTAGTACGGTTTATGGCTATAATCAAATTGTCGCAAAAAGTTTATTAAGAAATACATTATTGTTGAATTATCGCTTTCCAATTGCATTTCCAGACTTAGAAATTGGTTCTTTAGCCTACATCAGAAATTTCAGGGGTGGCTTTTTTAGTCATTATGAAAACATTGGTTCTGAAACAAATTTATCGCAACCTAAAACTTTTGGTCTTGAATTGCGTAGTAGTATGAACTTGTTGCGCTACCAACCCGTTGTTGATTTAGGCGCAAGATTGGTTTTTGTAAATCAAATCTACAATCAAAATCCTATCTTAGAGTTCACGTTTAACTATAGTTTTTAACCCTATGAAAGCAAAAACAATATTTATCATCGTTATTACAGCATTATTAACGCTTTTCTTAGTCATAAATAATGACGCCGTAGAATTCGATTTCTTTTTTGGTGCGCCCGTTCCAGTCTCTAAGCTTTTGGTAATTGGAATTTGCATACTCATAGGTTTCATTTTAGGTTTTCTTGTCGGCAGGCCACGTAAAACTGTTAGCACTTATGATACAGAAATTGAAAAAGGATATGCTGCAACAGAAAATAAATCTAGTTTAAGCGACGAGGATAGGGATTATATTAGTTAACTTTTGGTTGCTAAATAATATTTGAAAAGCAGTTCCCTTTTCCATAGGAAATTCCTGTCCCCGCTATTCGTTACAATCTTTTTTTTCGGGTTCACAATAGTCATCCGATGAATATAACCAGCTGTACAAGTATTCATCGGATGACTAAATCGGCGAAAAAAAAAGTATTTCCACTATTATCGGGTTTATTATACACAGGCTTTTGCAACTATTTTTAATTTTTTAACTGTAAATGCAAGCCCCCTTTTGAGGATTTAAGGGTTTAACGCTCCTTGAATATCAGCGATAATATCATCAATATGTTCTAAACCAATCGATAACCGAACAGTTCCTTGCTCAATTCCAACTTCTAAACGCTGTTCTTCTGTTAATTTAGAATGTGTACTCGTTGCTGGGTGAGTAGCGATTGAACGTGTATCGGCCAAGTTTGCAGAGATAGAAAACATTTTCAATCCATCCATAAATTTACGAGCGCCTTCAACTCCATTTTTCACAACAACGGTTACAATCCCTCCGCCTTGTTTCATTTGCTTTTTGGCAATTTCATATTGAGGGTGAGATTTCAAAAATGGATACTTTACCAATTTAACTTGTTCGTGGCCTTCTAAAAATTCGGCAACTTTTAAGGCGTTTTCGCAATGTCTATCCATTCTAATTGCCAATGTCTCTAAACTTTTAGATAAAATCCAAGCATTAAACGGCGATAAAGAGGGTCCGCTATGGCGAGCAAAATTCATTATTTCGGTAATTAAATCTTTACTTCCCAAAATAATGCCGCCTAATACACGCCCCTGACCATCAATGTATTTGGTTGCAGAGTGAATAGAAATATGAGCTCCTAATTTAATAGGTTGCTGTAAGTATGGTGTTGCAAAACAATTGTCGACTACTAACAAAACATTGTGCTTTTTTGCTAAACCCGCCAAAAACTCCAAATCAATTATGTCAATACCAGGATTTGAAGGCGTTTCGACAAAAAGCATTTTGGT
>SEDG01000519.1 GCA_004295885.1 Pedobacter sp.
ACTGGCGGATGCCAAAAAATGGAAGTACACGATTGGCTATCGAATTTAGATATGCCATCTAATTATATACCTTTTCAAGTTGTTGAAGTAAAATTTAAAGGCGCTAGAAAAGAATTCTTCTTAAATAACGATAACATTTACCTAGAAATTGGTGAATTGGTTGCAGTAGAAGGCGCCACTGGCGGATACGATATTGGCCACGTTTCCTTAACGGGAGAATTAGTACGCATGCAGATGAAACGTCGCAAAACTCCACTAGATCAAGTTACGCGTAAAATCTATCGTAAGGCTACAGAGGCTGATGTTGATAAATGGAAATTAGCCAAAGATATGGAATGGGAGACCATGCATAAAGCCCGTACCTTGGCATTAGATTTACGTTTGTCGATGAAAATTAGCGATGTAGATTACCAAGGAGATAAAACAAAAGCGACGTTTTTTTATACAGCAGAAGGTCGTGTCGACTTTAGAGAGCTGATCAAAAAAATGGCAGAAACTTTCCGTATCAGAATCGAAATGCGTCAAATTGGTATGCGTCAGGAAGCTGGTCGTTTAGGCGGAATTGGCTCTTGTGGGCGAGAATTGTGCTGCTCTACTTGGTTAACAAATTTCAAAACTGTTTCTACAGCTGCGGCTAGGTATCAAAATCTTTCTCTAAATACATTAAAACTTGCAGGACAATGTGGTAAGTTAAAATGCTGTTTAAACTACGAGTTAGACACCTATTTGGATGCTCTAAAGGATATTCCAGACCGTATTGAGGCTTTGCAAACAGAAGTGGGTGTTGCTCGTCACCAAAAGACAGACATCTTTAAAAAATTAATGTGGTTTAGTTACGCTAATCAAGAAGATTGGATTCCTTTAAAAGTTGACCGTGTGAAAGAAATCATGGCGATGAACAAAAAAGGAGAAAAACCAGTTAACTTAAAAGATGAAGCAGTTGAACTGAAAACAACTACAGTAGTAGAAAAAGTGCATGATTACGAAAATGTGGTTGGTCAGGATAGTTTAACAAGACTAGACGATAGAAATAAAAACCGCAATAACAACAATCGCAATAATCGTAACAGTAATCCTAACAACCGTAATAACGACAGGAACGATAAGAACAGGAACCAGCCTCAAGGAAATGCGCCACAACAAGCACGACCACAACAGGCTAAACCTGCGCAACAAAACAAACCGCTACAACAGAACCCAAATAAATCTGTTCAACAAAATAAACCACCTCAGGCGCAACAACAAAGGCCACAGCCTCAGAAACCGAATCCAAATCAGGCTGTTCAAAAACCTGTTGCAGAGGGCGGCGAGGTAACTAATCCGAATGGACCAAAACCAAACAAAAATAAGAACAGGAATAAAAACCGTAATAAGAAAAAACCAACAGACCAAGCTCCAAGTGCGCCAAAAGGCGATGAATAGTATAATGCATAAATTGAGATTCGTATTTTTTTTAGCAGCATTTAGCATTCTGCTTGCTGGTTGTACTAATGATAATTTGGTGGATACCAATCAGGCAATGCCAGAAAATAATTGGGCTTACGCAAAAAGTGTGAAGGCAACGGTAGAGATTAAAGACATCAGCCAACCTTATAATTTGTATTTTAAGCTTCGCCATACGGCAGATTATCGCTATTCGAATATTTATGTGATTGTTCATGTTAAGGGAAATGGCTTAAAAAGAAGTAATCGTTATCAATATAAATTGGCAAAAGCCGATGGCGAATGGTTAGGAAAGGGTTCTGGAGACCTTTTTACTTATAATTTTCCCTTGTTAACAAATTATCGCTTTGCGAAAGCTGGCAAATACCAAATAGAAATAGAGCAAAATATGCGTGATAATCCGTTAACTGGTATCAGCGATGCTGGAATAACGGTGGCTAAAGCGCTGGTAAAATAATACCCATTTATAGGTATTTAAAGCACAGATAATTCATACTACTTTGCGATAGTAAACACAGATAGTAAAATCAATTTCAGATGAAATCATTATTCACGGCAATTTGCCTATTCATTATATCAGCATCGGTTTCTGCAGCAGAAATCACATTCTTAGAAAACCCAACTTGGGCAAGTGTTTTAGAAAAGGCCAAAAAAGAGAATAAAATGATTTTCTTGGATGGCTATGCAACTTGGTGTGGTCCATGCAAAAAAATGGATGCCGAAACTTATAAAGACCAAGCGGTTGCAGATTATT
>SEDG01000520.1 GCA_004295885.1 Pedobacter sp.
AGTAACGCAGAATTGCTGGCTCCAAATCATACAAAATACTATTTAAACACATTAGATGTTTTGGTTTGTAGGTACTTGAAAAACCATTTTAACTTATCTGGATACGATTTAAAATTTGCCGCTTATCTTTTTGTGACTTATGCCATTGAAGTAAGAGCAGATGAGCTATATCCAATCTATCAGGAAATTCTGACTGCGAAAGAGAGCAGAGTAACGGTAAAATCTATCATATTAGAAGAAGAAGGCCATTTAGAAGAAATGTTAAATCAGTTAAGAGAATTTTCTACCAATTGGGAAAAACACGCAAATGAGATTATTAAGATTGAACAACAAATGTTTAACGATTGGATGCTAGGATTAGCAAAAGAAGTAGTTGCGTAACTTTGTTTAATTTAGAGTTCCGTCATACCCAGCTCGACTGGGTATCGTAATGCGTTAGAAAAGCGAAAGCTGTATTACTTTTTAAGGTTTGTCCCGCTTTACATTTCAATACTTTTGCGCTTCGACTTCGCTCAGCGTGACAAAAGTATTTTCATTGCAATCGGGTTTTTAACACGCAGGTTTGTGCGTCTAGTTGTGGTTTCCTTGCAATAGCCTAAGTTATCATTTCCAAAGTACTATGATTCAAAACTTAACGAATTCTCAATTGTTCTTTATTAAAATCAAATATCATGTCTAAGTTTTCAGAATTAATAAATGGTGACAAGCCCGTTTTAGTAGATTTTTTCGCTGAATGGTGTGGTCCGTGTAAAATGATGGCGCCAATTTTAGACCACGTTAAAGGTGAGATAGGAGATAAGGCTACCATTATAAAGGTTGATGTAGATAAAAATAGGAATGCTGCTGCTGCCTATAATGTGCAAGGTGTGCCAACATTTATTTTGTTCAACAATGGCAAGCAAATCTGGCGACAAAGTGGTGCTATTCCAGCTGCTCAGCTTAAAAATGTGATTGAGAGTAATAGTTAATTATTGTCTGTTAATCAATTCCCTTAGCTCTTTATTTAAGTTCTTTAAATCGAATTTGAACTCCTTTTCGAATACCTCGTCCATACTTTCGTAAGCTGCCAATCTTTTCAATCCAATCATTCCGTCCTTTTTGAAAACTATATTACAAAGCATTCCTTTTATAGCACTATCTGGATTAGTGAAATTATCCAGATACCCAAAATCATCATACTTATTTAAGTCTATTTCTTTGTGGTTATTTAAATAATTTTTAAGTCGCTGAATATGCCATTTTAAAGGTTTTCCCATTGAGCCGCCATAATAGACAGCTAGTCCTTCATTTAATGGTGATTTTGGATGTAATCTGTTTAAGTAAACATGAACAAATTCATGAAAATAATTTTCTCCATTGCCAGCACTATATATAATATTGTCTACATCGTTTGAAATTCCCGATGGTTTATCCCTATTTCCTAGTCCAATACTGTAAATAAAGCCTCGAGCTGATTGTATTTCGTCGTAGGTGTCAGTAAATATATATTCAATTTCAATAGGTTTTAATCTCCATTCGATTTCTAACTTTTTAACCAGTTTTATTAAACTATCGGCTTTTTTAACATTGAAAGTATGGCTTTTTGGGAAGACAAATTCAACATTTCTTATTTTTCTTTTTTGCCAGTTTTGCTTATAGTAATTTACAGGTGATATGAATTGATATTGTTGATTCTCTCCTTTAACAACAAAGGAAATTATATCATACATTATGTTCAAGTTTTTTAAACTGTCGGTCCATCCGCCAATGGATTTTAGTATGGTAATGCCATTGGTTAATGGTTTTACATAATAAATGGTTTTATTGTTGGTCATTGAATATTCGAGATATCACTATTGATACCGTAAACACTTGGGTCTGGAACTATATATTTTTTGCAATCTTCGGCATTCCAATACTTTTTAAAGTCAGGAAGCTTTTTGCCTTCAAATTCACTAACATATTTAGTGTAAAATTCTATCACAGAATTTATACTTGCATCAGTTGTATCTACACCAGGATTAATATAAACTTGTGCTTGGATTCTAAAACTTGAGATGATTGTAAGGATTAAAAATAGAATTTTCTTCATATTTCAAATATAATAAGAAGCTCAATATACTATAATAAAATCGATGTCTTTGTACCTTAGTGGTCAAATTGTTCAATGGGTTTTAAACCTTCACAACCTTCGTTGGCGTAACTGCATAAA
>SEDG01000521.1 GCA_004295885.1 Pedobacter sp.
ATAGACCCAGGCTTGCTAGAAAAAGTTGAAGGAAATAACTTCAGAACTAGAATTTATCCAATGCCAGCAAAAGGAGTAAGGACAATAATTGTTGGTTATGAAGAAGAATTAAAATTTGACAAAAGCAATGTTTTACGTTATCATTTGCCATTGGATTATAATCAGGCAATTGCCGATTTCACTTTGAAAACTACTGTGTTTGAAAGTCTTGTTAAGCCGGAATTAGCCGAGCAGCCAGATGGAAGTTTTAGCTTTAAAAACACTGGAAATACCTATTTGGCAGAGATGAAAAGAACAAATTATCAGCCTCTAAAAGGATTAACAATTAACTTACCTAAGCGTGCAAATATGCCAGAAGTGCAAATGCAAAAGGCAAGCAGTGGATATTACTTCTTGGTAAATGTTTTTCAAAAAGAGCAAAGCAGACCTCGTGTGCTGAGTAACCAAATAGGCATAATCTGGGACTGTTCACTAAGCGGCTTGCAAAGAGACCTTAAAAAGGAATTAGCCCTGCTAGATTTGCTTATCCAACAAAAGCAAAACTTAACCATCAATTTAGGATTGCTGAATAACACGTTTAAAAACGGAGGTTCATTCGTTATAACCAATGGAAATTGGAGTGGGCTAAAGAAAAAATTGGAAAGTATAATTTACGATGGGGGCACGAACTTTAGCTCCATTAATCCACGTGCTTTGTTAGGAAATGAATACATTTTCTTTACAGACGGACTTTCTACTTTTGGCAAAAACACAGTTTTTTTGAATAGACCTATACATACTATCAATTCATCCAGCAAAGCTGATTACAGCACTTTAAAATACATCAGTTTAAAAACAGGCGGCGAGTTTATCAACCTAAATAATACTAAAGTCGAGGATGCGTTTAAACAACTGAGCGAGGAACAACTTCAATATTTAGGCATCAAAAACAGCGGAGAAGTTCGTCAAACTTACCCTTCTATGCATGTTAATGTAACTGGACATCTGGCCGTTGCTGGTATTTTAAGTCAATATAGCACAAACATTGTTTTGCAATTTGGCTATGGAAATACGGTGGTGAGTGAGCAAACAGTTCGTCTTGACCCTAGTGCGCAGGCTTTAAGCTCAATTGATGTGAGTAGAATCTGGGCGCAAAAGAAAATAGCAGAAATGGATATTCAGTATGAACTTAACAAAGTTGAGATCAGTCAACTGAGTAAACAATTCGGTATTGTAACTAGAAATACCAGTTTAATTGTATTAGAAAGTGTTGATGATTATTTAAGGTATGACATTGTTCCGCCAGCAGAATTAAAAGGGCAATATGATGCAGTTGTAAAACAACGCAGAGCGGATATGTTAGAACGCAAAACCGATTTAATGAAAGATGCCATTGAGATGAGTAAAACATTAAAAACTTGGTGGAATACAGATTTTTCTAGTCTACCTGCAACAAACGACCAAGTGAAATTTCCGCGACCAGTTCCTGTTGGAGACAGTGCTGCAGCGTATAACGAGGTAGTTGTGGTTCAAAATCAAGGAAGTGCAAATAGGATGGCTAACCAACAAGCTCAAGAAGTTATGCTTAGAAGAAGAGAGTCTGAATCTCAAGCAAATAAAACAACAGATGATAAAGCCGGAACCGTAGTGGCATATGGTTATTCTACTCCTGCGCCTGTGAGTTCTGCTTTACAAGGGAGGGTTGCGGGAGTTTCCATAAACAACTCTTCTACAACTAGTTACTCGGTGGCTAAAGTGACAGAACAAGCTGTAATTATTGTGCCAGAGTTTAAAAGCGATAAGGATTACATGAAATCTTTAACAGGAACTCCCCAAGAGGCTTACGATAAATACCTAGCCATTAGGCCACAATATTTGAGTACACCAACATTTTATTTCGATGTTGCTAACTGGTTTTATCAACAAGCAGACAGTACAAGGGCACTAACGATATTAAGTAACGTTGCCGACTTAGATTTAGAGAATGCCGATTTATTTAAAGTTTTAGCCTATAAACTTAAACAAACAAAACAATACAGGTCGGAGTTATTTATTACTGAAAAGATACTGCAATGGAGACCAATGGATGCGCAAAGTTATCGAGATTACGCTTTGGCATTGGCCGATAATGGTGCTTACCAACAGGCATTGGATAACCTGTATAAGGTGCTTACTCAAACTTACAATACTCAAACATCTAATAGA
>SEDG01000065.1 GCA_004295885.1 Pedobacter sp.
ATAGCAAAAAACAGAATTTGTAAGATTTCACCTTTGGTAAAAGCTTCAAAAATATTCTTTGGAATGATGTGTGCTATAAACTCTAGCCAATTAATTTCTCCTGCCTGTGCAGTATAAGTGGCAATTTTACTTACATCACCTGCTGGCACATTAACCCCAACACCAGGCTTTAATAAATTAGCTACTACTAATCCGATTACAATGGCAAGCGTGGTTACAATCTCAAAATAAAGTAAAGCCTTACCGCCAACTCTGCCAACTTTTTTCATATCACCCATGTGGGCAATACCTAAAACGATGGTAAAGAATATTATTGGCGCAATCAACATGCTAATCATATTGATAAAACTTTTACTAATCAGCTCTGCATAGGGCGCAAAACCAGGATGTAAAACCCCTACCAAAATACCTAGCGCAATGGCAACTAGCACTTGAAAAGTTAAATTCGATAAAATTGATTTCATTAGATCTCGATTAGAAATTGAAATATAAATATTTTTAGGTGACGAAAAGGCAATTTTATTGTTGGATTGTTTGATTGTTGAATGTCGTGTAAAACTTATTGTTGAATTGCTTAATTGTTGAATTGCTTAAATACCGACCCAATGACCAGTGAACAATTGTTTAGCTAAGCGAAATCCCGATTTATCGGGAAACTATTTAACCAATGAACTAATTCTTATCTTTACCGCTACAAACACCTTTTAAAATGTCTAAATCGAAAATCTTACTTATTGTTTTAACTTTTATAACGCTTGCATTCTATGCTTGTAAAAAAGAAGTTCTTACAGACAAACAAGCTTCGTTGCAACAATTAGTGGGTAGATGGCCGTTAAAATACAAGATTAGAACACGTGAAGACGGGTTTGCTATAAGAAAAGACACCACGGCTTACAATCCTGTAGACACCTTGGTATTTAGTGCCGACGGAACTTACTTCCAAACAAACAAAACCGTTATAAAATCGGGCACTTTTACTATTGATGAAGCTGGGGAAAACATTACTTTTTCTGGAACCCCTTCGGTAACACAAAAATTTAATTATATAAGAACAACGACGATCGGCTTGGTAGTGTCTGACGAAACAGTAACAACAGGCGGCACTAAGTTTAGGACTTTATTGATAGATGAGTTGAGTAAGTAATTAAGGTTTAATTTTAATTACATCACCCGCGGTAAATACGCCAAACTCCGCATTACTAAATTTTATTAAACCTTTCGAGGTAGTTTGTGGGTTTTTAGGAACTGCAAATCTAATCACCTGACTATCGCCAGCTACAGTTGCCTTATTGCCATGGACAATAATGGCAGTGCCTTCATCAATGCCAACACATACTAAATCTGGATGGGCTGCCAAGGAAGAAATCAATCTATTATACCTATTACGTTTTAAAAAATGTTGGTCTATAATGGTATTTTGCAACAAGCCCAAGCCTTCGGCAAACTCTACATTTTTATCCCAAAGTTTATTGAAAGTCTCCTTGTAAACAGTATCTAATAATTGTTTTCCAGTTATCATGTATTTACTCATAACCGCAGCACCTGCGCTTGTACCTGCAATGGTAGAACCGTTATTGTATGCTTTGTGAATTGCCGTATACACTGGAGTTCCTAAAACCGATTTCATAAATCTATTTTGATCGCCACCTAAAATGTAAATCAGCTTTGCTCCGGCTAAAGAATCAATCCATTTTTTATCATTTACATCGTGTTTACTGAAATTGAAGTTTTTAATGGCAATATTGGTATGTTTTTTTAGCTGTAATGAAATGTATTTAAATCCAGTATCTGGAATCTCACTCGCCATTGGCAAAACGATAATATAGTCTTTGGCATTAAAGCTTGAAGTGATAACTAATTGTTTAATAAGTTCGTCTGAACGATCGCCACCACCAACGATGAACAAATTCCCTTTTGCATTTTGAGCTTGAACGGCGAATGTTAACGCGAAGCTAACTAGTATTAAAAATAATTTTTTCATTGTATATTGTCTCTTTTCAGGTAATTGATTGGCGAGGAGCCAACCAAGGATTAGGTTACTGCAATTTCTTATTTAAAACACCATTGTCTATCCACCACCAATAACTTTTACCACCAGTAGCTTCTGCAAAATTAAAGTTAGCTACGTTAAAATTTCCACCCCCATCTACAGCAGCAGGGATTTCATAAACATTTACTGCTTGGTCGCTATTCTTCCAAGTTACTTTTGTATTTGCTACAAATTGTTCAGGCTGTTTAGTTGTACTTGTAGCTAAAAAGTAGGCGTAACTATATGGTCGCGTTGCTGAATAATCGCCGTAAACTTTTGCTGTTCCATTTGCATCTATACAAACTGCGGTACGTTCATCTACAGCAATTCCTTTTGCGGGAATATTCCAGTCTTTTAAAATACGACCCAAAAACACCATCGAACGGCCTTCACGTTCTCTCGTTAAATAATGCTGGTCGGTAATTACATTTTGTAAATAAGGTGCTTTTAAAAAATCGTTATTGTAGAGCGTGATATTTGAATCATAAGGATTTACTAAAGCTTGAGCAGAAGTAACTCCACCTGTTTCACCACTATAGTAAAGACCTCCTAAAATTGCACAACCGGCACTTGTACCGCCAACAGGAGCTTTTTTCTCCGTTAACAAATAATTTAATGCTTTTTCTACTTTTGTTCCTCTCCAATAATTCATGTAATCAGATTGGTCGCCACCAGCGATAAAAACCATTTCCGCGTTGCGAATAATATAAGCTACAATATCATCATTGGCTAATTCCTTAGAGTTAATTAATAAAGTTTCGACAGAGTTAACTGAACCTAAAGCATAAACGAAAGAATTGTAAGCATCTGTACCTGTAGCACGCAAAATAACCACATCGCCGCCACCACTTTTATTAATCATCCACTTAAACGCAGCTTCGACATCGGTGCCTCCACCCATCAAAACCATTCCACCCGTAACCGTTTTTACCACATTGCTGCTATCGCCAACAATTCCAATAGAACCTGGCCTTTTTGGGGTTGGAGCAACCACGACAGGCGGAGCTGGAACAGGGTCTGGCTTGCTGTCGGTAGATTTCCCACATCCTACTGAAAAAATACAACACGTAATTAAAAAGGTTAAGATTGAATGTTTCATAAGGCAATTCTTAAAATTTTGGGAAGGAAAAATCCCTCCCAAAACTTGATTAGTAAAGTGGATTTTGTATAGTGTTTTTGTTAACTGATATTTCTAACGCAGGTAACGGGAAAGAGTATTGTGCCTGAGTAGGAGTTAAAAGAACTGCACCAGATGCATTTACGGCATCGCTAGCTAACCTTTGAATATTTAAATTTCTTCTTTTTAAATCAAAGAAACGGTGACCTTCAAAAGCCAATTCTTTAAATCGCTCTGTATAAATCGCATCAATTAAGGTTGGCTTATCAGCAAAGGTAGCATTCACATAATTGTTAATCCTCAAGGCTCTTAATGCGTTAATATCTGCAGCTGCATCACCAGTTGATTCCGCTTTTGCTTCTGCTCTGATAAGATACATTTCGCCAGTTCTAAACAGCTTAATATCAACCAAGCCAGGAGCAGTTGAGGTACCGCCAATAAATTTGTTAACCAAATATTGAGATTTAGGAGCCACACGAGTTGCATCAAATTTAATGTAGGCAGGGAATCGTAAATCGTTAACCTGATCAAACGTTGAAATTAGTTTAAATGATGGTGCGTATAGAACAATGCCGCCTGTTTGTCTGTAATAAAAATCACCAACCCTAGAATCAGTTGTTCCTACACGTTTCAGTTTCCAAATTACTTCGCTATCATTTGCATCCGTCCACAAACCAGGAAACTGTGCTTTAGTAGCTAAAGGAGCTGCAGCGATTACTTCTGAAGAATAAGTAATGGCATCAGCCCAGTTTTTCTCATATAACGCAACACGAGCTTGAATTGCTGAAACCGCAGATTTAGTAATTCTAGTTTTATCTGTAAAAGTTGTTGGAATTAACGCTTTTGCCGCAACCAAGTCGGCCTTTGCTTTTGAAATTACGACTTCAAATTTATCTCTAGCAGGATAGCTAATGGTTGACGTTTCCATATAAGGAACACCTAATGCGCCCGTTTGATAAGAAGACGCATAAGCTCTTAACAATTCAAAATGTAAATAGGCACGTAAAGCTAACAACTCACCCTTGTAACGAGCAGCCAAAGCAACATCGGTTCCAGTAAATGTTAATGCATCAATGGCTGCTAAAACCCTATTTGCACGATCGATAGCTACGTAGTTGTTTCCGTAGAATGAAGTCACTGAACCACTTCCAGAATTGTATAACCATCTAAACGCATCGCTGTTTCCTACTGTATTTTCAGTTGGAAAGTTATTTTCATCAGCCACTGTAGAACTTAAAGTTCCCATAGAATTATCTACGTATGCGTAAACTCCAATTAATCCTAAGTTGATATCGTTTGCGTTTCTAAATGCTTTTGTAGGGTCTATTGTATCCGTTGGCTGTAAGTCCAACTTGGTACAAGACATAGCAGTTAGTATCAATAAAGAAAATACAAGGATATATTTTTTATATATTTTATTAATCATTGCTGTAAGTATTAAAAGTTAACATTAAGACCTGCTGTGTATGTTCTGGTGTTTGGGTATTGGTAACGACCATATACTGCATTATTTTCTGGGTCTAAACCTCTCCATTTAGTCCAAGTGAATAAGTTTTGTCCTTGAACAAAAACTTTAACACCCTTAATAAATTTCGTTTTCTCCAAAATAGATTTTGGTAAAGCATATGCGATGTTTACATTTCTCAATCTTAAGAAAGATGCATCTTGAATATCTTTTGAAGTAAAGTTTCTTGGGATATCAAATCTTTGTAAGATTGCGTCATCGCCACTGTCACCAGCCTTTTGCCACCTGTTTTCTAACATTCTCACTGTCTGGTTACTGGTTGCATAACGTTGATTCTCATCATAAAAATCTTCATTATTCCAACGCATTACATTAGATACAAATGAGAACAAGGCCGATGCAGTGATTCCTTTGTAGCTTAATGAGGTATTAAATCCACCAGTAAATGTTGGATACAAACTACCAGAATTGGTTGTGCTTTGAGTATTGACATTATAAGTTGTGGTGATGGTTCCATCAAGATTATAATATTGCGCCTCTCCAGTTTGAGGATTTACCCCTGCCCAATCTGGCGCATAATAAGTTCCATAAGGCAAGCCTACCTTTAAAATACGTGTATCGCCATCTGGATAAGAATCAGTAATGTCTGTTACGTGAAGGATTTTGTTCTTATTGTAACCTGCATTTGCACCAATAGACCAAGTAAAATCTCTACTTTTAATTACATCGCCACTTACTTCAAATTCAACACCTCTATTTCTCATTTTACCTGAACTTAACTGCAACGTTGAGAAACCAGATGTTGCTGAAGGTGGTTGATCGATAAACATGTTACTAGTTATTTTATTATAGTAATCTGCCGTGATTCTCAATCTTCTACTTTTGAATAAGCTTAAGTCTAAACCAGCATTAAATTCATCTACATATTCCCAATCGAAGTTTGCATTACCTGCGGCAACTGGCCTAATGCCAGAAACGCCGCCATAAGTTGTACTCACAGAATAAGTAGGTAAGTATTGGAAATCGCCGCCAAATGGACTGGCTGTAGTACCGTAACTTGCTCTTACACGAAGGTCGGAAATCAGGTCTGCCGACTTCAAGAAGTCTTCCGCTTTTGCATTCCAATTAGCACCTACAGAGTAAAAGCCATGCCATTTGTTCTGAGGAGCTACTTTTGTAGAACCATCATAGCGATAACTTCCCGTTAAGGTATACTTATCATTGTATGTATATCTCGCAACACCCATAATAGATGCCAAAGCACTTTTTGTTTTACCACCTGTTACTGATGGCAGAAAAGTTGCACTTCCATTAGAAACACCAGCTGGAGTTTCTGGCAAACGACCATCGATACCATAAGCACTAAAACCAAAAGAGTTATAGTTGTTATACACATATTCGTAAAATGCTGAAACCTCAAAATTGTGTTTCTCAATTGTTTTACCGTAAGTTAAACCTGTTGTAGAGATTACATTAAAGTTTCTTCTGCTTCCATCAGTTAAACGTCCCTTTCCTCCTAATGTATTTGCCACACTTCTCGAACCATAATAAGAATCTGGGTTCACAAATTGTTGGTCGGTAGACATTCTATAATCGATACCAGCTCTTGTCGTAATTTTTAAGTCTGGCAAGATTTGATAACCAAATGAGGTACCGATGATAGATTTCAACTGATCCGTTTTGTCTGATGAATTTAACAAACGTTCTAAACCCTGAGAACCTTCACGCTGATCGTAAATTGGATACGAAGATTTATTTCCTTGATGAACCAAAGTACCATCAGACCAATATGGATTTTCGTAAGGCAATGCATAGTAAACAGACGCCATTGCGGTACCAGCTCCTGTACCACCCTCACCTTCTGTAAAACTAGATTGAGAATAACCCAAGGAAACGTTAACACTTCCGCTAAATTTATTATCGTTGAAATCTAAATTACTACGAAGCGAATACCTATCTAATCCAGTACGTTTAGCTACTCCCTCTTGAGAATAATAGTTTAATGAATTATAAAAACGCAATTTATCATTTCCACCACTTACACTTACCTGGTGTTCTTGAAATTTACCTTTCTGGAAAAATATGTCTCTCCAATCTGTATTAATTTGCTTTAAACTATCTATGATATAATCCGCACGAGCACGTGTTGCTGCTGTACCGGCTGCGTAAGTTGGATTTTTTGGAGAATAAGTCCATCCAGGCCCAATGTTTCTTGCGTAGTTTAAACCTATTTCCTCTTCAAATTGCAAACGTTGCTGGGTATTCATCATTTCGAAGTTTGGCCTGCTCAAATTAGAAAAACCATATTGCGAATTGTAATTAACAGCTACTTTGCCGATTGCACCTTTTTTTGTAGTTAATACGATAACTCCGTTAGAACCTCTTGAGCCATACAAGGCTTTAGCCGATGCATCTTTTAATACGTTAGCCGACTCTATATCTTCTGGATTGATGGTTTGAAAATATCCAGCCTCAATAGGCACCCCATCTAAAATAAATAACGGAGTTGAAGAACCGTTTACACTTCCGATACCTCTGATTACTACAGCAGCACTTTGACCGGGCTGACCAGAAGTTGAGATTACGCTCATACCTGGCACACGACCTTGTAAAATTTGGTCTACCGTTAAGCCAGGAACGTCATTAATTTTTTCTGAAGTTACTAATGAACTTGCAGCTGCCGATTGGTTACGCGTATAATTAGTATATCCAGTTACAACCACATCAGACAATGTATTTGAGATTATAGCGAGGCTAATTGAACCTAGTTGCGCTTTTGCTTGAACTTCTTTATCAGCATATCCGATATATGAAATTACCAATGTGGCATTTTCGCTAACGTTTTTAAGTGTAAAAGAACCATCATTATTTGTAATGACTGCGTTAGCCTGACCTTTAACCCTTACAGATGCACCTGGCATTGGGATTCCGTTTTCATCAAGAATTTTCCCTGTAACATCGATGTCCTTCGCTGCAACGTTTTTTAAAGGCATAATTAAAATGGTATTCTCTTTAATCTCATAGCTAAATGGCTGAGATTTCAAAACCATTAAAAGCACATCTTTTAAGTCGGCATCTTTTACGTTGATGCTTACCGGCTTAGATTTTAACTTGATTAAATCTGCATCATATAAGAAAAAATACCCTGTTTGGCGTTTGATTTCTTTCAGAACCTGCTCTAGCGGCATGTTCTTTTGGGTAATGCTTACACGTTGAGAAAATGCCGCAGCACTAACCTGAAGGCATAAAGCTGTTAGAAGAATAACTGTAAGTCTCATAGCTATAGTTAATTTCTTGTTGATAAATTTTGCAACAAACGCAAGCGTATCGATGGCGCTTTTGTTGCTACTTTGAATGTAGAATTTCATACATTTTTGTGTGTTTAGGTAAGTGATAAATAGTTGTAATTGATTGGTAGTGGTTTGTTGTTCAGTAATTTTTTTCCATAGGTTGATGTTTTTATTTTGTAAATACTTTAAGCTGTCTATTTTCTTCTATTTTAAAGCCGATGTTTCCCGTTAGTTCTAACATTTTCAATACCTGAGAAATGTTTGCTTTACGAGGAACCATACCATTAAACCGTTTATTTGGCACAGTGCTGTAATCAATCTTTATGTCATACCATCTTTCTAATTGATTAAGAATGATAGTTAGGCTTGAATTATTAAACCTGAACAAGCCATTTTTCCAAGCTGTTTCATCATCAGTATCTGCATCTATAATAGAAATATGATTGGCATCAAGTTGAGATTGCTCTCCTGGTTTTAAAGTTCTCGTTGTCTTTTCATTACTCACATTAACAGCACCTTCCAATAGCGTGGTTTTAATAACTTTTTCGTCCATGTAACTGTTAATGTTAAAATGAGTACCCAATACTTGTACATCTTGGCTTACTCCGTTTAAGGCAGAAATCGTTTTCACAATAAAGGGATGGACCTTGTCTTTTGCCACCTCAAAATAACCTTCACCTGTTAATTCTACTTTACGTTGATTGCCAAAAAATGTTTCAGGATATCTTAATGATGAAGAAGCATTTAACCAAACTCTGGTCCCATCTGGTAAACGAACCTGATATTGATTGCCTTTTGCTGTTTGAATGGTATTGTAGGCAATTGTTTTGTTATCAGTTACAGCGCTAACTGTGTAAATCAATTGTCCATCTTTAGTTTTCGAAATTATCAATCCGTTTTTTTCGACAATTTTTCGGTCAGTATTTTCATCTAAAATGACTTTAGAACCGTCAGCTAAAGTTAGAATCGCCTTATCAACTCCTGGCTTAATGTCTAATACTTTTTCTTTAGCAATAGGATTAATTACGGCAACCGTTTTACGATTGGCGAGATAGAAAAAACCAGTCCCAAAGCTCAATAGCACAATAGCAGCAGCGGCGTAACGATAGAACGGGATGAGTTTTCTGTTTGATTTTGATTCTTCTATTTTAGCTTGAATTGCTTCATAATTGCTGTCTTCTAATTCAATAAATTCAGAAGAAGTGATTTTATCAAGTATATTCTCTCCCTTTTCTAAATAGTCATAGTAACGTTCCAAAAAACTAATCTCTTCAGTAGTTGCTAAACCAGCAACATACTTTTTAATGATATTTTCAAGATTTTTTTTGTCGTGATAAGGATTCATTTTTTCTGCCTTTTGTATAGATGTACCAGAAAGAAGAAAAAATCCTAAAAATATTTTGAGCAAGTTTTAAAAAACTAAGAGCAAGGGGAAAATTATTTAGAAAACAGCGACAAAAAGACTATGATATAGAAAAACATATGCGTTAATCTAAATCTCAAAGCATGAGAAGCAGTAGTTAACTGATTTTGTACCGTTTTTTGAGAAATATTTAATTCAGTTGCGATTTTTGCAGTCGTTAAGCCGTCAAAATAATGCATCACAAAAATATGTTTGCGTTTTTTTGGCAATGCATCAATGTAAAGATTAATTAGATTCGTTACTTCTTTTTCTAATAACTCGCCATCGGTTTCCAAAGGTGATATCAATTCAGCAATGAAGTTTTCGCTTAAAAAACTGTTTTGAGGATTTCTTGAGACTTGTTTTAGAACCTGAAAACGCACTGCGGTGTGTAAATAGGCTGTCGGATTTTCTATCTCCACTAATTCTCTCCTAGTCCAAAGATCGGCAAATACGTTTTGAATAATGTCTTGACATTTTTCCTTTTCAGGTAACCTCTTATAAGCGGTGTTGTAAAGTTCTGCCCAATAAGCTTTATAAATTTTTGAAAAAGCGATTTCATCACCTTGCTTTAATAAGGCAAAGAGAGTTTTCTCATTTTCAATATTTAGATGGGTTTTCAAGAAATTGGTTGGTTGAATAACCAAACATAGCAATTTTTACGAGTTTTTAGCTATCCCAACAGA
>SEDG01000066.1 GCA_004295885.1 Pedobacter sp.
CAACTAAATATTGGTATTAAAATTGTCAATCAATTTCCAAATTAAATCATAAAATTATGCAATGGTTCGGAAAAGGTAGTAGCAATGTAGAAGATGGTAGAAGCAGCAGTGGCGGAAAAATGGCCTTAGGTGGCGGAGTTGGTGTTATTGTTGTCATTCTAGGTCTAATATTTGGTCAGGATTTTACTGGTTTGGTAAGTCAAATACCAGCAACCGAACAAGGAGAAGTAAAAAAAGGAACACCGACAGATGAACAAGGAAAATTTGTAGCGGGTATTTTGGAATCTACTGAGCAGGTTTGGGGAGAGCAATTTAATGCCTTGGGTGCAAGATATGAAGAGCCAGCTTTGAGATTGTTTAGAGATGGCGTTCAGTCTGCTTGTGGTAATGCAAGTTCTGCAGTGGGCCCTTTTTACTGCCCAGGCGACCATAAAGTTTATATAGATTTATCATTCTATGATGAATTAAAAAATCGTTTTGGCGCTGCGGGAGATTTCGCACAAGCGTACGTGATAGCACATGAAGTAGGTCATCATGTACAAAATCTTTTAGGCACATCTGCTAAAATGGAAGAAGCTAGAGGTAGGTTAAACGAAGTGGAATATAACAAACTGTCTGTTAAACTGGAATTACAAGCAGATTTTTATGCAGGCCTTTGGGCACACCATGCGCAAAACTTGAAAGATTTTAGACTTGATGCTGGAGATATAGACGAAGCATTAAACGCAGCCAATGCCATAGGTGATGATAAGTTGCAAAAGCAGTCGCAAGGCGAAGTTGTTCCTGATGCTTTTACACATGGTACATCTGCGCAAAGGATGTATTGGTTTAAAAAAGGTTTCGAAACTGGTGACATTAAACAAGGCGATACCTTCAATGCATCAAGGTTATAGTTAAAAATTTTACCTTTAGATTCGCATATTTAGTTTGTTATTAATCAGCAGATTTGCGGTTTTTTAACAAAATTATTTTTCCGATTTAAAAACAATTCGTTAAAATTATTGTTTTAAGTTCTTATAGTGGTTCTCTACCTAGAATTACCAGTTTAAAGAATGATAAAATAGCGCCAAATTTTAAATGATTCTAATAGTAGATGATACGCCCGAGAACTTAATTTCTTTAAAAAAAGTTCTCGAAAAAAACAATTTTGAAGTAGATACCGCTTCCTCTGGTGAAGAGGCTTTAAAGAAGGTTTTAAAAAACTCTTACGTTTTAATTATTCTTGACGTTCAAATGCCAGGTATGGATGGCTTTGAGGTTGCTGAAGCAATCTCTGGCTACAGTAAGGCAAAAGAGACAGCCATTATCTTCCTATCGGCTGCAAACACAGAATTTAAATTTATTGCTAAAGGGTATTCTTCTGGCGGTTTGGATTATATTACCAAACCTGTTGATATGAATATTCTGTTGCTAAAAGTGAAGACATTTTATCGCATCTATGAGCAAAATAGGAAGCTTAATGAAATGCAGAAAACCTTACTTGAAGAAATTGAATTTCGTAAGGAAGCAGAGCATAAAAAAGATGAATTCATCAGCATTGCTAGCCATGAGTTAAAAACTCCGTTAACAAGTGTTAAAGGTTATGTGCAGTTGCTAGAAAGAAGCGTGAGCAAAGGCGATACGGAAACCGTAAAAAAACACTTAGCAAAGGCACAAATACAATTAGAAAAATTGAATAGTTTAATTGCCGATTTGCTAGATATCTCTAAAATTGAAAGTGGCAAACTTAAATTTAACAAACAAAATTTCTCTATAGACCACTTGATCGATAATGTCATCGAAGTGATGCATCAATCTAATCCTGAATTTGTTATCCATAAAAGAGGAATTGCTAATTGCGAAATCTTTGGGGATGAAATGCGGGTTGAGCAGGTAATTGTAAACTTTTTGACTAACGCCATTAAATATTCTCCCGGAACATCTGAAATTGAACTTACGGTCGATGTAAACGATGAACAACTACATATAGCTGTTAAAGACCAAGGAATTGGAATGTTGCCTGAACAATTAGACCATGTATTCGATAAATTTTATAGAGTCGAAGAAACCTCACAACGTTTCCAAGGACTAGGCATTGGCTTATATATTTCGTCAGAAATTATTAAAAGACATGGCGGTCAAATTGGGGTAAACAGCACTTACGGAAAAGGTTCTGAGTTCTACTTCTCCATGCCAACAAACTCAAATAATGATTTTAGTGAAATAAAAATTACCGCTTAATGAAACTCTCTTTCAAAAGTAACTTGCGCCTTGGGCTTGGCCTGTCGTTAATTTTATTAATTCTTAGTTCGCTAGCCTCCTTTATAAGTATCAGAAATTTAATAAACAGTGCCGAACAAGTTAGGCATAGTAATGAAGTTATTAATGGCGTAGATAATATCATCTCTACTTTAAAAGATGCAGAAACTGGACAAAGAGGTTATTTATTGACTGGAAACAAAGTCTTTTTGGAGCCTTATACAGGCGCAAAAGCACAGGCAAATTTGCTTTTTGATAAAGTAAAGGAAGAAACAAAAGACAATAGTTTCCAACAGACTAAATTAGTTGCACTAAAAGATATCATCAATTCAAGGTTAAATATTATTGATGAAACAATAGTTACTAAAAGAAATGGTGGCAATGTTGACGCTTCTGTTATGCTTGACGGTAAAGTTTATATGGATAAGGCTCGGCAAGTCATCAAAGATATGCAAGAAGAGGAGAAGCGTTTGTTGGCTGCCCGTACCGCTGATTTGAACAAATTGGCTGGTTATACTCCTTTATTGATTGTTTTTGCCGCCATTTTATCGTTGCTAATTACCATCTTCTTTTACAGGAAAGTGGCTGCCGATTTTGATGAACGTATGTTGTTGCAACACAAGCTACAAGAACTAAATGAGGAGACCGCCAACAGAATCCAAGTTATCCAAGGCATTGCGCAGCAAATTTCTAGAGGAGATTACAAGGTTAGATTAGATGCCATAGCAAAAGACGGGTTAGGAAATTTAGCCGTTTCCTTAAATTCAATGGCAGAATCATTACAATATTCTTTCAGCTTACTTGAAGATAAGGAATGGTTACAATCTGGTATTGCCAAACTTAACGACCAAATGGTTGGCGAAAAGGATTTAAAGACGCTAGCCAATGACATGTTGACCCAAATTGTTAGTCACACGAAAAGTCATGTTGCCGCACTTTATGTTTTAGAAGATGATAGGAGCCTCTACCTAACTGGCTCTTACGCCCTCAATAAACAAAATGTTAAGGATAAAATTGTTTCAGGAGATGGATTAATTGGACAGTGCCTGCAATCAGAAGAATTGATTTTATTACAAGACATTCCAGCGGGTGAAATTACCATCAGCTATGCTACGGGAGAAACACAACCGAAAAACGTAGTGGCAGTTCCATTATGGAGAGATAAATTTCTCATCGGAGTAATTGAGTTGGCTTCGTTAAATGAATATACGCCTAGGAAAATAGATTTTTTAAGGGCAATAGCGGGTAACATCGGCATTGCCATCCATGTAGCGCAAAACCGCAAAAGGTTACAAGACTTTTTAGAGGAAACTCAAGCACAGGCTGAAGAATTACAAGCTCAACACAGCGAGCTAGAAGGCTTAAACGCAGAGTTAGAAGCACAAACACAAAAGATTCAGGCTTCAGAGGAGGAATTACGCGTACAACAAGAAGAACTTTTGCAGAGCAACCAAGAGTTGGAAGAAAGAACAAGTTTGCTAGAGGAAAAGAATCAGTTAATTCAAGAACGTAATTTAGATATTCAGCAAAAAGCTGAGCAGTTAGAGCAAAGCACCAAATATAAATCTGAGTTTTTAGCTAACATGTCCCATGAACTAAGAACGCCTTTGAATTCAATTTTATTGCTGTCTAAGTTGATGGCAGACAATGAAGATTTAGAAAAAGAGTACACAGAATATGCAGCTGTTATTCAAAGTTCTGGACAGGGATTATTAAGCTTAATTGATGAAATTTTAGATTTATCAAAAATTGAAGCGGGTAAAATGAGCTTAGAAGTTGCCGACGTAACAGTTGATGAGGTGGTTACTGATATGCGCTTACTATTTAATCCAATAGCTCGAGATAAAAAACTAGAACTGGAAATTCTTGTGAATGAAGACGTTCCAAAACTGATGAATACCGACAAAATGAGGTTGGAGCAAATCTTGAAAAACTTATTATCCAACGCTTTCAAATTTACCACACAAGGAAAGGTTACACTTTCGTTAAATGCAGATTTAAGATATAAAACACTCATTTTTAAAGTTAAGGATACAGGTATCGGCATTGCGAAAGAGAAACAAAGCATTGTATTTGAAGCTTTTCAGCAGGCAGACGGCTCTACCAGACGTAAGTTTGGAGGTACTGGTTTAGGTTTATCTATTAGTAGAGAATTAGCAAAATTACTTGGAGGGGAAATACAGCTAGAAAGTGAAGAAAATGTTGGAAGTGAATTTACGCTTACACTACCCATTGATTTTTCTGACAATGACGCATTTTTAGAAGAGCAAGCCAGTAATAAGGAAGAGGAAATAAAAACGCAAATAGAAATTGTAACTGAGCAGATAGAACGTTATACAGTAGACCACATACCTGGCGATATTGAAGATGATAGGAATGATATTGGACCCAATGATAAAGTTATTTTAATTATAGAAGACGATACGATGTTTGCCAAAACATTGCTCGGTTTTACTCGTAAAAGAAATTACAAAGGCATTGTAGCCGTGAGAGGAGATATGGGCATAGAATTGGCTAATCAATTTAATCCATTGGCTATTTTATTGGATATTCAATTACCTGTTAAAGATGGTTGGCAGGTGATGGAAGAATTGAAATCTAACCCTAAAACGAGACCAATTCCAGTTCACATCATGTCGTCGCTTTCGGTAAAAAGAGAAAGTTTGTTAAAAGGTGCAGTAGATTTTATCGACAAGCCAGTGGCATTAGATCACATGAAACAGATTTTCGAAAAGCTAGAAGACGCACTAAGTAGACATCCTAAAAAGGTGCTCATCGTAGAAGAGAACCAACAACACGCAAAGGCCCTAAGTTACTTCTTAAGCAGTTCTAACATTCAAACTTTGGTTGTAGGCAACGTGAACGAAAGTATAGAAGCTTTGAAAAAGAAGGAAGTAGAATGTGTGATATTAGACATGGGGATCCCAGATAAGAACGCCTACGAAACTTTAGATACCATTAAAAAAAGCGAAGGACTAGAGAATTTGCCTATCATTATCTTTACGGGCAAAAGTATTTCTAAAGGAGAAGAAACCAGAATTAAGCAATATGCTGATTCAATTGTTGTAAAAACGGCGCATTCTTATCAACGTATTTTGGATGAGGCAGGACTGTTTTTGCATTTAGTAGAAGAGAAAGGCAAACAACCAAAAGCCTTACTAAGAGATAACCTTGGCGGATTAAATGAGGTTTTAAAAGACAAAGTTGTGCTAATTGCTGATGATGATGTGCGTAACATTTTCTCGCTTACTAAAGCCTTGGAGCAACATCAAATGAAAATTTTACCAGCTGTAGATGGTAAGGAAGCCTTAAAGGTTTTAGAAGAGAATCCGAAAGTAGATGTGGTGTTAATGGACATGATGATGCCGGAGCTGGATGGTTACCAAACCACTACCTTAATTAGAGAAATGCCAGCCTACAAACATTTGCCAATTTTAGCTGTTACTGCTAAAGCCATGATGGGAGATAGAGAAAAATGTATCTCTGCTGGTGCATCAGACTATATATCCAAACCTGTAGATGTTGACCAATTGGTTTCGCTATTAAGAGTTTGGTTATATGATAGAGTTTAGAACATGTTGTTTTAAGATTTATGGAAGTTAAAACAAAGAAAATATTAATTATAGACGACGATAGCAGGAATATATTTGCCTTAACTGCAGTTTTAAAAGCAAAAAAGTACACTTGTGTTTCTGCACAAAGTGCACAACAAGGCTTTAATATTATCGCATCAGACAAAGATATAAGTGTAGTGTTAATGGATATGATGATGCCTGATATGGATGGTTACCAAGCTATGCGAAAAATGAAGGCTGACCCTGAGTTGGCAAAAATTCCCGTAATTGCAGTAACTGCACAGGCAATGGTGGGCGATAGAGAACGTTGCCTAGAAGCTGGCGCTGCTGGTTATATTTCTAAACCAGTAAATGTTGATGATTTGGTATTGCTTTTAAACAAATATTTTTAGTGTCTAATTTACCCGCTATAAGTGACGAACAAGTAGAAACATTAATTGATGATGTTTTGGACCAGTATGGTTATGATTTTACAGGCTACTCCAGAGCATCGTTAAAAAGAAGATTAAATAGACTTTATAGTTTAGATAAACAGGTAAGTTTTGCAGAATTCAGGTACAAAATAGGAAGTGATAGCGTTTATTTTAAACGTTTTGTAGAACAGATTACGGTTAATGTTACAGAAATGTTTCGAGACCCTAGCTTCTATAAGGTCCTAAGAGATAGCGTTTTGCCAACTATAGCAACTTATCCATTTATAAGAATTTGGTTGGCTGGTTGTTCAACTGGAGAGGAAGCTTATTCTATGGCGATAGTTTTAAAGGAACTTAACTTGCTGCATAAATCGCTAATTTATGCTACTGATATCAATCCAACTGTTTTAGAAAAAGCTGCTCAAGGTATGTTTCCGCTTAGCCAAATGAAACAATATTCAGAGAATTATATCGCATCTGGCGGAATAAAAGATTTTTCATCGTATTATAGTGCAAACTATTCTTTGGCAAAATTTGATGTAGATTTGAGAGAAAAAATGATTTTTTCAACTCATAACTTAGTCTCAGATCATTCTTTTAACGAATTTCAACTAATTTTATGTAGAAATGTGCTCATTTATTTTGATAGGGATTTACAATTTAAAGTGTTACAATTGTTCGATAATAGTTTAGAAAACCTTGGTTTTTTGGCATTGGGTACAAAAGAAACAACAGATTTTTCACCTATCAGTAAACGTTACAAAAGATTGGAAATGGAGAAAATTTGGAGGAAAACAGTGGATGAAAAATTGTGAGGCATTAGTAATTGGAGGTTCTGCCGGAAGCTTGGATGTGCTAATAAAAGTGCTTCCTAGCATCGATGTGGATATTAAATTTCCAATCATAATTGTGCTTCATCGTAAAAAAGGAACCGACTCTTTGCTTTCAGATTTATTGTCTACAAAAACCATTTTAAAGGTTAAAGAAGCTGAGGAGAAGGAAAATATATTGCCTAAAACCATATATATTGTCCCTTCAGACTATCACCTGTTATTTGAAAAGGATTTAACTTTCTCCTTAGATTATTCTGAAAAAGTAAATTATTCTAGACCGTCTATAGATGTTACCTTTCAATCTGCTGCAGAAGTATATAAAGATAAACTAGTTTGTTTGTTGTTGTCTGGCTCCAATGCCGATGGCGTAAATGGATTAACAATGGTTAAAGAATTCGGTGGAGAAGTAGCCGTGCAAAACCCAAAAACAGCCCAAGTAGATTATATGCCAAATCAAGCTATTTTAAGGGTTAATGTTGACGAAATATTAGACATAGAACAAATGGCAGATTATATAAATAAACTAAATTAAACGCTCAAGAAATGCCTAAAAAAGTATTTATTTTTGATGATAATAACGATATTCTAGAACTTTGTACGCTGATTTTAGAAGATGCTGGTTACGAAATTAAAACTTCTGCAACCTCAAACAATATCGTAGACCAAGTATCGGCCTATATGCCAGATTTAATCTTTATGGATAACTGGCTACCCGATGTTGGCGGTATTGAAGCTACGCAAGAATTAAAATCTCACCCAGATTTAAAAAACATTCCTGTTATTTATTTTTCGGCCAACAACGATGTAAGCTCATTGGCGACAAAAGCAGGAGCTGATAGCTTTTTAGCAAAACCTTTCGACATACACGCCTTGGAAGAAATTGTAAGCGCACATATTGAGAAATAATTCTTTAGAAGCGCAAGTTGAGATGCAATGATTAAAGTTAGTCCAGCTTTCCGCTCAATCTTTTTGTCCTTCGACAAGCTCAGGATGACAAAAAGGATTACGCTTCAATCTGGGCTATTTAACTTAAGCCAGTGCAGGGAAACCGTGCCTAATTGCGGCAGATTAAGTGTACTAAACCCGATTGCACGAAAAGCCCGCATCCCGATTTCTTCATCGGGATGCGGGCTTGAAGTAAAAGCGGGACTAACATTGAAATGAAACACAGGTTTACCTTTTCTAATACTATTCCCGCTTTTAACTATTAATTCTTCATTCTTCCTTGCTCAGATTCTGTTCCGGTAGAACGACGACGAGCAGGCTTAATTTCATTTTTACCGAAACGATAAGAGAAACTAATTCTACCAATCTGAGTTTCGTTTTTCTGGTACAAATCATATTTCAACCCTGGATATGCACTTGTTAACTCGCTGTCGTTGGTGTTAAATACATCGCTCAGCGCCAACTTTAAACTTGCTTGTTTGTTAAATAGTGACTTGCTTATACCTGCATCAATAGAATAACGTGAGCTAAGGCTAAGTGTACCGTAATCTAATGGCGATTCGTAACTTCCACTTAGCTCGGCTGTTAAGCCTTTAGCGATTAAAAAGGTATTTTGCATTCTAAATTGATAGGCGGTTTTTCCAGTGTTTAATGCTTGTCCAGCTAAATTCGGAGATTCAAAACTTAAGTGGAAAACGTTTAAATTATTATTCATATCCCACCATTTACCAATTTTAACCGGGATATTTAAATTTGCCCCGTAAGATGTGTTTTTAGCAATGTTTGCATCAGTTTGATACAAAGCTTTTTGTGTTGCGTCAGGCAAAATCACTTGTGTAATCGCATCATTAGTTCTGCTATAGTTTACCGATAAACTGTATTTCTGTAATAAAGTATAACTTACCTCAAAACTGTTGGTATACTGCGGGTTTAAGAAAGGATTTCCCTTGCTGTAAGTATATTGGTCTAAGTAATAAAGAAATGGATTTAAGGCATCGTAACTTGGTCTATCGATCCTTCGGCTGTAAGAAAAGCCAACCTGATTGTTTTTAGACAAGGTTTGTTGTACAAAGAAAGTAGGAAACAAGTCCCAGTAATTTCTTTCTACCACATTATTTGTGGTAATTAAGTTCCCTTTTGAAGAAGTCTGCTCAACCCTTAAACCTAGTTGGATACTTGTGTTTTTAAATTGTTTGTTCAGGTTTGCATAGGCTGCATTTACATTCTCATCGTAAACAAATTGATTGCTGCGGCGGGCATCGTTTTGCCAAACATTAGCTACTAGTTGCTCTGCCCTTAAGTTGTTATCTGTTTTAACCCAGCTACTTTTTAGCCCCGCTTCTAATTTTAAGGTTTTACTCAACGAAACATTATAATCAACTTTGAACGCCTTGATATTAATTTCCGAAGGGGTACCATTACGGGTATATTCTGTTGGCTTTTTCACACTTCCATTAGCTAATAAAAAACTGTTTTCAAAGGCAGTACCGTCATTCCCTTTGTACTTAGAATAATCTAAATCGACCGATATTTCTGAACCAGCCGTATCTAACACAGATTTATAGTTAATGTTATAGGCCATATTATTGTACTTATTGGTTTGTAAGTTATTAGCAACTAAAGAAGAGTCTATAACCGAAAAGCTTGGGCCGATTTTTGTGTTAGTTAAAGAGTGTTCGTTTCCACTGTTCGAATAGCCATTTACCAAAACACCGATTGTATTTTTCTTATCAATAAAGAAGTCCAGACCAGCTTTATAATTATTGTTATTCATCTTTCTGTTCATGTCTCCAGCTTGAGAGAAATAAGTGTTTGGAGTACCATTTGAGATTCTATCAATAGCAATAAAGTTGTCTCGCTCAATATTGTTATAGTTGTAATTTCCAAAAATATTAACCTTTGCTGTCCTATGGTTTAGGTTGATGCCTGC
>SEDG01000067.1 GCA_004295885.1 Pedobacter sp.
AAGAATTCTACCTTATAATCCATTGTATATGGCTCATCCATTACATCAACGTGAACCAACCAATAAACATCGGCACGTTTTGGCTCTTTCTGAATAATTGAATAAATGATCTTTGATTCTATCTCCGTTTTAAAGTTGGCGCTGGTTAAATAAACCAATTGCGATGAATATTTCGGTACCGATTCGTCATTACTCAATTCATTTAAAATCGAGTAATAATCCTCAATCTCTACATACTTAACAAAACGGTTTTTAATCTTTCTAGAGCTATACCAAGTCCACATTACACTCAATAAAGCACAGCTAATTAATAAGGTTACCCATCCACCATGAATAAACTTAGCCATGTTACCCACTAAGAATGTCATCTCAATTACTACATAAATGACAACAAAAATTACGATCAAATACTTAGGGAACTTTTTCCTCAACATATAAACGGCAACTAAAATGGTTGTCATTAAGAAGGTTAAGTTGATCGCCAAACCATAAGCACCCTCCATGTTATCTGACTTCTTGAAAATCAAAACGATGATAATACAACCAATCATCAACAACCAGTTGATAGAAGGAACATACAACTGCCCTTTCTGAACACTTGGATAATTAATTCGAACTTTTGGCCAAAGATTTAACCTTACTGCTTCAGAGATTAGTGTAAATGATCCCGAAATCATCGCCTGAGAGGCAATGACCGCAGCTGTCGTAGCTAAAATAACCATGTACAAAACAAGGTTTTCAGGAACTAATTTAAAGAATGGATTTTCTAAAGGATTGTGTGGATTGTAGCTAGGATTACTTAATACCCAAGCTCCCTGGCCTAAGTAATTTAAGATTAGCATCAATTTCACGAAAATCCAACTGATCCTAATGTTCTTTTTGCCGCAATGACCTAAATCGCTATATAATGCCTCGGCTCCTGTGGTACAAAGAAAAACACCACCCAGAATTACCAAGGCGGCAGGATTAGTTACCAGTAAATGTATCGCATAATATGGGTTTAATGCTTTAAAAACCGAAGGATCGTCTGTAATATGTGAAAGACCCGAAATACCTAATGCAGCAAACCATAGAAACATGATTGGGCCAAAAAGCTTTCCAACCAGATTAGTCCCAAACTGTTGAATAATAAATAATAATGCAATAATTCCAATTACAATTGGCAAAACAGGTACTGTTGGGAATTTCAATTTTAAACCCTCAATAGCAGATGTAACTGTAATACTAGGTGTAATCATTCCATCAGCCAAAAGTGCCGCACCACCAATAATTGCTGGTATAACGAGCCATTTTGCCTTTTTCCGAACTAAGGAGAAAAGAGAGAAAATCCCTCCCTCACCCTTGTTGTCTGCTCTCAAGGTAATAATTACGTACTTAATTGTAGTTTGCAGGGTTAAAGTCCAAATAATGCAGGATAAGGCACCCAGTACAAGATCTGGATTTATACTTTGCCCCGATTCGAAAACCGACTTAAAAATAGCCTTTAAGGTATAAAGTGGCGATGTACCAATATCTCCAAAAACAATTCCTAAACTAACTAGAACTCCACCTGCGGTAAGCGCATTAACGTTTTTATGATTTGACACTGCTATAAAATTTGGATGCAAAAATAATTAAATTATTAGGAATAAGCTCATTAATATTTTCATCATAATTCAGGTGTTAAATTCCTCAAATTTTTGAAAGAAAAAAGGGTGTTAAATATTGTTAAATATTGTTTTCTTCAACAAGTTGTTTGATTTGTTTGTTTATTTATTTATATTTTTGCTCGAATAGATGGATAAAAAGCCTAAAATAGCGTTCTCATGGAGACTACTATGCACAATTTGTATGGTTGTTTTGGTGGGCTCATCTGTTTTTGCGCAAAAGATTGATACTGGAAAAGTAAGTATAAAGCCAAAACCCAAAGTTGTAAGCCGTGTACCACAAATAAAAGGTACCATACAGCCTTACAAACCAAATTCTACCATGGGCGGTTACAATCCTATTAGTACCGCTTCCTCAAGCGCAACTACACTGCCAAAGAGCAATAAAATTTTAACGGTTTTAAAGGTTTATCCGAATCCCGTTAATGAGCAAATTAATATCAGCTTGCGTTTGGATAGAGAAACTACGCTTTCTGTTAAAATTACAGACTTGCTGAGCAATGATGTGGTTGTACTGGCTAATGAAAGAACTCCAGGCGGCGAGCAAACAAAAACCTATACCATTCCAAATAAGCTAAATGCTGGCATATACTTTCTTAAAATTGTTGCTGGTGGAGAACAAAAGGTTGTGAAAATCTCTGTTCTTTAATTGCCTATTTCTTACTATTTTTGAGTTATGAAGATTATCGCCATTGGCCGCAATTATGCTGCACACGCCAAAGAATTGAACAACGCTGTTCCAACGAAACCCATCATATTTTTAAAACCTGACACGGCTGTTTTAAAAGATAACAAGCCATTTTATATCCCAGATTTCTCCTCAGATATACATTATGAATTGGAAGTGGTTTTAAAGATTTGCAAGGAAGGCAAGCACATTTCAGAAAAATTTGCTTCAAATTATTACGATGAAATTGGCTTGGGAATAGATTTCACCGCGAGAGATATACAAAGCGAACACAAAGAAAAAGGCTTGCCTTGGGAATTAGCGAAAGCTTTTGACAACTCGGCGGCAGTGAGTAATTTTTTACCAAAGGCAGCTTATCCTGATATGTACGACTTAAGATTCGAATTACAAATCAATAAGGAAACTCGGCAGAAAGGTCATACAGCTAATCTTTTGTTTTCATTTGAGAAAATTATCTCATTCGTTTCGCAGTACATTACCTTAAAAAAAGGCGACCTAATATTTACTGGAACACCAGAAGGTGTGGGTCAAGTAAAACAAGGTGACCAGTTGGAGTGTTGGTTAGAAGATAAACAATTACTCAATTTTAGTATTAAATAACAAGAATGCCGATAACTACTAAGTCTACCACACTAATTCCCTCACTTTTCTTTCTCATTTTTTTTGTAGCCATAAAGGCTGATGCCCAACAGATTTTTAGCAAAAACAGTTATCCCTTAACAGATTTTAGGCAACCTTTAGACATTGTTCCGCCAGCTTTGGCTGGTTCATTTGGCGAGTTGAGGTCAAACCACTTTCACTCAGGAACAGATTTCAGGACTAATCAGCGAACAGGTTATCCTATTTACGCAGTTGCGGATGGATATATTTCTAGAATGAGAGTTCAGAACAGTGGATTTGGATTGGCGCTTTACATCAATCATCCAAACGGTTTTACCTCTGTCTATGGCCACTTGTCTCGTTTTAGCCCCAAAATAGCACAACTGGTAAAGGTAAGTCAGTATAAAAACAAATCTTACGAAACTGATGAGTTTCCAAGTTCAGATTTAATTCCGGTTAGAAAAGGCGATGTGATTGCTTACTCTGGTAATACGGGCAGTTCCGGTGGTCCACACCTACATTTTGAATTACGTGACACTAAAACCGAGGCAACGGTAAACCCTCAGTTATTGGGCATTCAAATTCCTGATAATATTCCTCCTGTTATTTCATCGATGTACGTTTATCGCCTTAATGGCAAGCCTTTTAATGAACTTACCCCAAAGCAATATTTTCAGATTGTTGGCGGTTCGGGCAAGTACAATTTAAACAAGGTTACTACCATTAACTTAAATGGTGAAGTAGGTTTTGGAATTTCGGCAACGGACAGACACAATGGAAACTCTGGTTTAAATGGGGTTTATTCTATTGAACTATTTTTAGATGGCAAGGCGGTTTTTACTTCTGCCTTGGAGCGTTTTAGTTTTGACAATAGCAAAGCCATCAATTCACATATCGATTACCCTGCGTTACTTAACCTTAAAAGAAGCATTCAAAAAAGCTTTGTAGACCCAGGAAATCCTTTACAGATTTATAGCAATTTGGTTAATAGCGGAAGAATTTCTTTTACCGATGGTAAATTGCACGAAATGAAATACATCATCACTGATGCAAAAGGCAATAAGAGCATTTTATTATTTAATGTACAAGCAGACTCGAAAGCGGTAATTAATACGCCGTCGCCAATTAGTGGAATTTCCTATTCGTATGCTAACGTAAATGAGTTTAATAATGCACTTGTAAAAGTTATCTTACCTAAAGGCACTTTATACAACGACCTCAACTTTGTTTACAAAACACTGCCAAAACCACAGGGAAATGCTTTTTCTGCAGTTCATCAAATCCATAATAATTTAACACCGCTTCACATCGGCTTTGAGCTTTGGATAAAAGTTGATAGTACTTTAACTAAGTATCAGAACAAGGCTTTAATTGTTAATACCAATCGTGCATCACAAGGTGGATATTTTGAAAACGGCTATGTGAAAGCCACACCACGTAACTAGGGTAGTTTTTTCATTGCAATAGATACCATTGCTCCGAACATCATCCCTGTTAACATCGCCAATGGCAAAAATATGGCTGGATTAACTAAAATGAGTTTTAGAATTAGTGACAACCTATCTGGGATTAAAAGTTTTAATGGTTATATTGACGGCCAATGGGTTTTAATGGAATTCGACGCTAAAACCGCAAGTCTATGGCATAACTTTGATGAACGTACCTCAACAGGAAAACATACTTTTGAATTACTTGTGGTAGACATGAAAGACAACACCAAACGTTACGCGATAGATTTTTATAGATAAACTATTGTTTAATTGGTTAATTGAATAAATCGGTTAATCGATACGAACAGTTAACCAATTAAACATTTCAAACAATTAACCAAATGAGCATACTCAAACAAGGCGATAAAGCCCCGGCATTTACTTCAAAAGACCAAGACGGAAAAACCGTTTCGTTAAGTCAATTTAAAGGTCAAAAAGTGGTATTGTATTTTTATCCAAAGGACGATACTCCGGGTTGCACTACTGAAGCTTGCGACTTTCGCGATAATTACCAAGGCTTAAAAGCTAAAGGAATTGAAGTTTTAGGTGTAAGCATTGATGATGAGAAATCGCATCAGAAATTTATCAATAAGCATAGTTTACCTTTTACGCTTTTAGCAGATACCGACAAAACAATTGTGGAAGCTTATGGTGTTTGGGGCGAGAAAAATATGTATGGCAAGAAATACATGGGAACACATCGTACAACTTTTGTAATTGATGAAAATGGAAACATTGCACGTGTTATAAACAAAGTAGATTCAAAAGCTCCAACCGCACAAGTATTAGAGTTACTCAAATAACCAAGCTTAGTAATAGGTTAGAATACCAGCGCTGCACAAAAATTAAAACAATTATACCTGTAGAAATTAACAAGTGTAGCATAAAAAAACCATCAAAGTAGAAATACCTTAAATTTTTATAATTACCTTGCCTGTAATTTAATAACCAAGTAAAATGATTGACTTAGGCGACTATAATTGCTTAAATACATCATTACACTAAAAACAATTAACAAATCAATGAAACATTCAATTAGTGAACTAGAAGATATTGCTTCACAAGTAAGAAGAGATTGTTTAAGAATGGTTCACGCCGTTCAATCTGGGCATCCAGGAGCATCTTTAGGTTGTGCAGATTTTTTTACAGCCTTATATTTCGAAGTATTAAACCACAACCCTAAATTTTCAATGGAAGGTGTTGGAGAGGATTTATTTTTCCTTTCAAACGGACACATTTCGCCAGTTTGGTATAGCGTTTTAGCGAGGTCTGGTTATTTTGAAGTGAGTGAATTAGCCACTTTCAGAAAATTAGATTCAAGGTTACAAGGTCACCCAACTACACATGAAGGTTTACCCGGTGTTCGTATCGCCTCTGGTTCATTAGGTCAAGGTTTATCAGTTGCTATTGGCGCTGCCCTTGCTAAAAAAATTGATGGTGATAAAGGTTTAGTTTATGCTTTAATGGGTGATGGTGAGTTACAAGAAGGCCAAAACTGGGAAGCATTAATGTTTGCACCATTTCACAAAGTGGATAACCTAATTGCAAGTGTAGATTACAACGGACAACAAATTGATGGTCCTACAGAAAAGGTATTATCATTAGAAAATCTTCAAGCTAAATTTGAGGCTTTTGGATGGCACGTAATAACTTCTGATGGTAATGATATGTCAGAAATAACCAAAGCATTACACTACGCTAAATCTTTAACTGGAAAAGGCAAACCTATTTTAAACTTAATGAGCACACAAATGGGTTATGGTGTTGACTTTATGGTAGGTACGCACAAATGGCACGGTTCTGCACCAAGTGATGCACAATTAGAAGTTGCATTAGGTCAACTTAAAGAAACAGCTGGCGATTATTAATTAGAATTGAGAAATTAGATATGAGATTAGAGACTTCCTCTGCAATCCCATATCGTATTTAAATGTAAATAGGTTTGAGAATCAAGATTTAGGACTGGGATAAACTCAATCACAAATCACATGTCTCACATCTTATATCTCACAAAAATGAAAAAATATACATATACAGAAAAGAAAGATACACGTTCGGGTTTTGGAGCTGGATTACATGAAGCAGGTAAACGCAACGAAAATGTTGTGGCTCTTTGTGCAGATTTAGTTGGCTCTTTAAAAATGGATGCTTTCATTAAAGATTTTCCAGAAAGATTTGTGCAAGTTGGTATCGCTGAAGCTAATATGATGGGTATTGCTGCAGGTTTAACTATTAATGGAAAGATTCCATTCACTGGTACTTTTGCAAACTTTTCTACTGGCCGTGTTTACGACCAAATTCGTCAATCTATTGCTTATTCTAATAAAAATGTTAAAATCTGTGCATCACATGCTGGCTTAACATTAGGAGAAGATGGTGCAACTCATCAAATTCTAGAAGATATTGGTTTGATGAAGATGTTGCCAGGAATGGTTGTTATTAATCCTTGTGATTATAACCAAACCAAAGCAGCTACTTTAGCTATCATGGAATACGAAGGACCAGTTTATTTACGTTTCGGTCGCCCAGTAATTCCTGTGTTTACACCAGAGGACCAAAAATTTGAAATTGGTAAAGCTTGGATGGTTAACGAAGGAACAGATGTTACCATCATTGCAACAGGCCACATGGTTTGGAGAGCAATTGAGGCAGGAGAGAAATTAGCAGAGCTAGGAATCGATGCAGAAATAATAAATATCCACACCATTAAACCTTTAGACGAAGAAGCTATTCTAAAGTCTGTTAAGAAAACTGGTTGTGTGGTTACTTGTGAAGAACACAATAAGTTCGGCGGACTAGGCGAAAGTGTTGCTCGTTTATTAACAACTGAATATCTTGCACCGCAGGAGTTTGTTGCAGTAAACGATAGCTTTGGCGAAAGTGCTACACCAGATCAGTTAATGACCAAATACAAATTGGATCCATCTGATATTGTTGCTGCAGCGCAGAAAGTAATGAAAAGAAAAGTTTAGAAAGTCCGAAAGTTATTAGTCCGAAAGTCGGAAAAGATTACGGAGCAAATAACATTAGAACTCATAAAAAATGAAGCAAGTTGAAGACGCAGAAATATTGCAAAAGTTTGGTGTTCAAAAAACACAAAACGAAGCCTTCAACTTGCTTTTAAATAAATACCAACAAAAAATATATTGGCACATTCGACGCTTGGTTATAGACCACGATGATACCGATGATTTAGTTCAAGAAACCTTTGTTAAGGTTTGGAAAAATCTAGCCAACTTCCGCAGCGATTCTCAACTTTACACTTGGATTTACAGAATCGCCACCAATGAATCCATCACTTTCCTGAATAAGAAAAAACTAAAGAACAATGTTTCCTTAGATGATGTTAGTGGGGAACTTGCAGAAAGCCTAACCGCTGCATGTTATTTCGATGGCGATAAAATTCAAAAAAAATTACAAGAAGCCATTTTGACTTTACCCGAAAAACAACGGATTATTTTTAACATGAAATATTTCGATGATATGAAATATGATGAAATTTCTGAAGTTTTGGGTACAACAGTGGGAGCTTTAAAGGCTTCATTTCACATCGCAGTTAAAAAAATCGAAAGTATTTTAATAAATGAAGATTAGGTATTAAACCTTTTACAATAAAAACCATCAATAGTACGTGATGAATAAAAGAGAAGAGCATATGGAATGGGAAAAGGAAGCACCACAATTAGCGAGCTTATCTAGAACTACGCCATTTAGTGTACCAGATAATTATTTTAACGAACTTCAAAACCGCATTAACGAATCTGTTTTTGTTGATGGTTTAATGCAAAAAGAAAACCATGGTTTTACTGTTCCTCAAAATTATTTCGAGGATTTAGGTAGCCAGATTGAAAGTAGAATTGCAGTAGGGCAAATCAAATCTTTAGTTAAAAACGATGGGTTTAAAACCCCAGCCAACTACTTTGAAACTTTACAAGCCGATATTTTAAGCAAAACATCTGGCACTACTCAAAAAACTAAGGTTGTTCGTTTATGGGGCTCAGACTTGATGAAATATGTTGCGGCCGCTTGCTTATTTTTAGTGATAGGTTCTAGCTTTTATTTTACGCAACAAAGTAAGGTTAAACAGACTGCTTCACTAGAACTTGCCAACGAACAGGTTCTATATGACATTGACGAAAATACAATTTTAGAACACCTACAAGAAAGCGAAACGGCTACTACAACTTCTGTGTCAGATACAGAAATGGAAAACTATATCTTAGATAATTTCTCTTCAACAGATTTATCTAATAATTTATAAGATTAATCAAGCTGTGATAGCTCGAAGACTAAAATAATAAAATAATGATGAAGAACCTATTTATTGCACTATTGTTCATCGTTTTGCCCGCATTGGCTTTTGCTCAAGGACCAAGAATGGATGAAGAAAAGTGGGAGGCGAAAAAAGTTGCTTGGTTAACTACAAAACTAGATTTAACTCCAAATGAAGCTAAAGTGTTTTGGCCAATCTACAACGATTATAATAAGGAGCAATCTACTTTAAGGAAAGAACGTTTCCAAAAGATGATAAGCTTTAGAAAGATTAAGGAGATAGATGACCTTTCTGATACAGAGATACAAGCTTTAATTACCAACGATTTTGATTTTAAGCAAAGAGACTTAAACATCGAGAAAAAATATTATAACAAGTTTAAATCTAGCTTATCTATTAAAATTGTAGGAAAGTTTTACAGAGCTCAAGAAGCGTTTAAAAAAGAGATTCTGAATCAATACCGAGGCGGAGGCCAACGAAAAGAAAACTAACAAATAAATAATTAATTTTTTAAGTCCTGTGTGTTAAGCCATACAGGACTTTTTTATTACGTTAAATGGTAGACGCAGGATTTACCCCCGTCCAATAAATCAAAAATTCATTTATAATTAAGAGCAACCTCTAGGATTGCCATTTACAATTTAAGAAAGACCTCTAAAAAACCTTACTTTTGCGCTATGCAAACACAACGTCAATTATTTCTCAAACATAACGCCCAAACATCTTCTACCCCACTTTTACTTGAATTTGTAAAGGCCAAGGGAATTTATATGTATGATGTGGATGGGAAAAAATATATGGATTTAATTGCTGGTATTGGTGTAAGCAACGTAGGTCATTGTCATCCCACAGTTGTGGAAGCTGTAAAAAAGCAAGTTGAAACCTATATGCATTTAATGGTATATGGCGAGTTTGTTCAAAGTCCACAGGTTAATTTTGCCAAGGCATTGGCATCGGTTTTACCAGAAAATTTAGACTGCACTTATTTTGTGAACTCAGGCACCGAAGCTGTTGAAGGTGCCATGAAACTGGCTAAACGATACACCAACAGAACTGAATTGATAGCTTGCAAAAACAGTTATCACGGTAGTACACAGGGCTCATTAAGTTTAATGGGCAACGAAGAATTTAAGCAAGCTTATCGCCCTTTATTACCTGATGTTCAATTTATAAATTTTAACTCTCTAGCAGATTTAGATAAAATTACCTATAGAACCGCAGCAGTTTTTAT